>JALVZP010000059.1:0-8932 GCA_027037575.1 Desulfobacterales bacterium
GCAAATATGGGACTCCTTCAGGAAAACAGGATCTCTTTTGAGAAGATAATCACCTTTATAAACAAGGATCACTCTATAGGCTTCATAAAGGCGAGGATAGGAACACCTATCTCTTACATAATAAGAGAGCTTGGTGTTGAGATAAATGAAGGTGACAGGGTTGTAATTGGTGGGCCAATGAGGGGAAAGACAGTATATTCATTAGAAAGCACACCTGTTGACTACGACACAGATGCAATCCTAATTCAGGATAGATCAGAGATCATATCCTATACTGATCAACACTGTATAAACTGTGGAGAATGTGTAAAGGTTTGTCCAACAAATGTTCCTGTAAACATGCTTGTTAGGCTTTTAGAAAATGGTCTTTTTGAGGAGGCAGCAAAAGAATATGATCTTTTCTCCTGCATAGAATGTGGTCTGTGTACATATGTATGCATAGCAAGAATACCTATATTCCAGTATATCATGCTTGGAAAATATGAGTTATCAAAGATGGGGGAATAAGATGGATCAAAGACTCCTTATAGGATCTCATGCTCCTTTCTTTCATAGTGGAGACAGTATCTTAAAAAAGAATCTTAATATCATCCTTGCTGCACTTCCTGCTGTTATATATGGAATATGGCTTTATGGAATGCCTGCACTTAGGGTAATCACCCTTTCTATTGGATGTGCAATGTTCTGGGAGCTTATAATGAACATTATTATGAGAAGACCTATTTCTATAGCAGATGGAAGTGCTGCACTTACAGGACTTCTATTTGGAATGATGCTTCCTGCAACTGCACCATTCTGGTTAATCCTTGTAGGGACATTTATAGCAATAGTTGTGGCAAAGCAGATATATGGTGGATTGGGATGCAATCCATTTAATCCTCCACTTGTTGCAATGGCAATGGTCCTTCTTTCTTGGAAGGATGTAGTGGACTTTAATGCTGCCCTTGTAAACTATGATTTTGACTTCAATATGTTTTATCCACTTACTGCAGTAAAGAACTTTGGTGCATCTGCTGTCTCAAACTATAATCTCCATGCCCTATTTATGGGAAAGCAGGCAGGAGCAGTTGGAGCAGTATTCGGATTAGGCCTTCTTATTGGAGGGACATATCTGATAGTAAGAGGTTATATAAAGTGGGAGATAAGTGTTTCATTCCTCTTAGGAGTATATATCTCAGCATACCTCTTTCATATTCATAATCCAGAAAAGTATGCAGGGCCAATATTTCATCTTGTTACTGGATATACGCTTCTTGGGGCATTCTTCCTTGCTCCTGAAGACTCATCTTCTCCAGTAAACCCTATACCAAAGATCATATTTGGCTTGGGTGCAGGAGTTCTCCTTATTCTCATAAGGAATATTGGATCATTTGTGGATGGGACAGTATTTGCAATACTTATTATGAATCTTGCAAATCCAATGTTTGATAAAATCAGGCCTAAGGCATGGGGCAGGGGGTTAGAAAATGCGTGATATCTTAAAACTTTTTCTTGCTGTGACCATATTTAGTGCAGTATCGGGAGGACTTCTCTCTCTTGTAAGAAGTAGCACCCGTGCAAGGATAGAGTACCAGCAGCTTAAATTTGTAAAAGGGCCTACTTTAAAAGAGATAATGAAGGGATGTCAGAATGATCCTATAACAGACAGATTTAAGATAAAGGTTGGAAAGAAGGAAGAGACCATATTTGTTGGAATATTTAATGGTCAGCCAAGGGCAATTGCCTTAGAGGCATTCGGAAAGGGATTTCATGGTCCTATTGGTGTTTTGGTTGGAATAGATGTAAAGACAAATAAAATAATAGGCATAGGAGTTACCACTCATAGTGAGACCCCAGGTGTTGGAGCAAGGGTAAAGACAGATCCTACATTTAGGGCTCAATTTAAAGGACTTCCTATTACCCAAACATTTAAAGTGAAGGCAGATGGTGGACAGATAGATGCCATTACTGGCGCAACCATATCTTCAAGGGGTGTATGCAATGCAGTAAATAATGCGATAGCCCTTTATAAAAAGCTCAGACCAGAGATATTAAAGAGGCTCAAGAATTTTAAGAGCAAGACATTACGCTCTTAAAGGAGTTTGCCATGCTAAAGAGGGTATTTCGGGAATTTATAAAAGGACTCTGGGAAGAGATTCCTCCATTTAGGCTTGTCCTTGGACTCTGTCCAACTCTTGCAGTAACAAAGAGAGTAGAAGATGCTATAGGAATGGGTCTTGCTGTCATCTTTGTTCTGACATGCTCAAATGTGATTGTATCAAGCGTTAGGAACTTTATACCAAAGCAGGTAAGAATAGCATGTTTTATTGTAGTCATAGCCACATTTGTGACAATAGTTGAACTTGTAATGCAGGCATTTACCTACCATATTTACCAAGCACTTGGCATATTTATTCCTCTAATTGTTGTAAACTGTATCCTCTTAGGAAGGGCAGAGGCATTTGCATCCAAGAATGGTATAATTTATTCCTTTGCAGATGGTCTTGGTATAGGAATAGGCTATACACTTTCTCTTACTGCACTTGCAGCAATTAGGGAGATATTCGGATATGGGACATTCTTTAATATCCCTGTATTTGGCCCTTCTTTTAAGCCCTTCTCCTTTATGGTAAAGGCACCTGGTGCATTTGTTTGCTTGGGGCTTATGCTATGCATAATGAATATGTTTAAAAAATAAAGGGGTGTGAGCTATGGATAGCTACATTGTTCTAATTATAAGCTGCATATTCATAAACAATATACTCCTTATGCAGTATCTCGGAAACTGCCCATTTCTTGGTGTTTCTAAAAGGATGGATACTGCATTTGGTATGTCAATGGCGGTTGTATTTGTGATTGTTATGGCAGGTGCAGTAACATGGGTAGTAAATTACTATATCCTGAAGCCATATGACTTAGAGTATCTCAGGACTTTATCATTTATCCTTGTAATTGCGTCACTTGTTCAGCTTGTAGAGATGTTTTTAAAGAAGAATATTCCTGCCCTTTATGCAGGACTTGGAATATATCTTCCTCTAATTACTACAAACTGTGCTGTTCTTGGAGTCTGCCTTATAAACATGAAAGAGGAATATGACTTCCTCCATACCCTTGTATCTTCCTTGAGCTATTCAGTAGGATATGGGCTCGCCCTGATCCTATTTGCAGCAATAAGAGAAAGGATACTTCTTGCAAGGGTTCCAAAACCACTTCAGGATACCTCTATTGGTCTTGTTACTGCTGGGATGTTCTCTTTGGCATTCTTTGGATTTAAGGGGATGATCCACTAAGGAGGAAAAAGATGATAGAAGGCCTTTTGGTTATGGGAGGACTTGGAGCAATACTTGGATTAGGCCTTGCTATTGCCTCTAAGGTCTTTTATGTATATGTAGATCCAAGGATTGAAGCAGTAGAAGAGCTTCTTCCTGGCGCAAACTGCGGTGGATGTGGATATCCTGGATGTAGTGCAAATGCAGAGGCAATTGTAAAAGGAGAATCCTCTCCTTCATCCTGTGTTGCAGCATCACAGGAGGTAATTCAGCAGATTGCAGAGATTGTTGGTGCAAAATTGGAGCTAAAAGAACCAGAAGTTGCAAAGCCAAATTGTAAGTATGGTGTATATGAAGCAGACAGAAAATATATATATGATGGAGTAAGGGACTGCCGTGCTGCAATACTCATAAATGGTGGAGAAAAGGAGTGTCCAATTGGATGTCTTGGACTTGGAACATGTGTAAAGGCATGTCCTTTTGGTGCACTTTCCATTGGTCCTGATAGGCTTCCAGTAGTGAATACAGAGAAATGCACAGGATGTGGGACATGTGAAAGGGTATGCCCAAAGGGAATCATAAAGCTTAGCTCCAATTCATTAGCAATTGTCCATGAATATACAACAGATGAATGTACTGCACCATGTCAGAGGGCATGTCCTGCAGGAATAGACATTCCTGCCTATATAAGGGCAATAAGGGAAGGGGACTATGCAGAGGCACTAATTATTATAAAGAGGTCAAATCCATTTCCTGCTGTTTGTGGAAGGATATGTGTTCATCCATGTGAATATGCATGCAGAAGAAACCTTATTGATGAGCCTGTTGCAATAAATCCCCTAAAGAGATTTGTTACTGATTGGGAAAGGGAAAAGGGAATGCATGTTCAGGTTCCAAGGGCACCAGAAAGAGAGGAAAGGATTGCTGTAATTGGAGGAGGTGTAGAAGGACTAAGTGCTGCATATCTTCTTAATCGCTTGGGATATAATACGAAGGTACATGAAGCGACATCCAAGCTTGGTGGACTTCTCTGGATAGGACTTCCAGAAAATAGGCTACCAAGGGAAGTAATTGAGTGGGATATAAAGGGAATATTAGAGGCAGGTGTTCAAGTAGAATTAAATAAGATGCTTGGGAAAGATATAAGTGTAGGTTCCCTCTTTAAGGAAGGTTATAATGCAGTCCTTATTGCAACTGGTGGATGGGATATGAAGCTCTATCTTTCAGAATTGGTTCCTGATGGATTTAATCCACTTCCTGGAGTCTATCTTTTGATTGATCTGGTCAGAAGAAAGGAGATTCCTATTGGTTCAAACTGCCTTATAATTGGTGGAGGAAGATCTTCCTTAGAGGCAGCAAAGATATGTAAAGAAAGAGGAGCAAAGAATGTTTATATCCTCTTTAGGTCATCTAAGCAGGATTCACCAATAAGAGAGGAGGATCTGGAAAAAGGAGTGTCTGTCCTGTTTCAGACAGCCCTTACAAAGATGATGGGAAGAGATGATAAATTAGAACAGGTGGAGGTATGTGAGATTACGGAAGAAGGCAAAGAAAAGGAAGGGAGTAGGAGGAATATAGAGATAGATACAGTTATTGTTGGAGCAGGACGCTTTCCAGAGCTTATATATGTCAGAAAAGATGAGAACTCATGGGAGACAATAAGTCCATATGCTGGTCCTAATGTAGAACAAGAGGTCGGAATATTTAGGCCAGGAGAGGCAATATCTGATTATAAGGCAGCAGTTGAGGCAATAGGTTCTGGAAGGAGGATGGCTGCATCTTTGTATAACTATTTCAGGGGACTTCCAGTAGAGCCACCAAGCAATATGATAAGGAAGGATACGGAGGTACTGGATGTAAGAGAAGTGGTAAATGTAAGGCCTGTTCCAAGGGTAAAGATGGCTGAAAGATCTAAGGATGAGCTAATAAATAATCCATCACTTGAGATTTCCTTAGGATATACAGAATCAGAGGCAAGGGAAGAGGCAAAAAGATGCCTCCAGTGTGGACTTATATGCTATAGAAAAGAAAAACTCAACTAAGAATCTTTGTCATCCTGATCTTATATGCCTCTTTTTTCCTAAAAGAGCTATCTATCTTCTTTAATATACAAAAGCTTAATACAAGAAGGATAAGTGCTCCCAAGACAGAACCAAAGGTAGAGCCTATACCAATATCAGCTCCAATCTTTCCTCCTTCGTATGCACCAAAGATAAGAGAGAATATGGGAAGGGCGTATACAAGAAGTGCTATCTTTATAAGAGATCCTGAAGGAATACTCAGCTCAACTCTATCTCCTACTTTTGCATTAAGACTATTTTCTACCTCTATTCTGATCTCCTTTCCAGAAGATCCAAGATCTATTCCTCATGTTCCCCTTGCAGAGCAGTGGCTACAAGAGGCACTTCTTTCTACCTTTACTATAGCCTTTCCTTCTTTTATTTCCTCTACAATTCCTTCTTCGGAAAGCATCTTCTTACCTCAAATTTTTTACAACAATTCTACACAAATCAAATTTTGGTTGACAAGGAATATCCTACCTTATAGTAAAGAATAATGTTTACAAGGGGTTCGGATGAAGGGGATAGAATTCTGGAAGATGAGTGGAAGTGGAAATGACTTTATCATTATTGACAACAGGGATGGAAAGATAAAAGAAAGTGAAATGAAAGATTTTGTAAGACTTATATGTAGAAGAAAAGTCTCTGTTGGAGCAGACGGAGTAATCTTCATAGAGAATGAGAAAGAATACGATTTTTCATGGAGGTTCTTTAATTCAGATGGAAGTGAAGCAGAAATGTGTGGAAATGGAAGCAGATGTGCAGCTCGTTTTGCATATCTAAATGGTATTGCTCCAAAAAGGATGAGATTCAAGACACTTGCAGGACCTATTTCTGCAGAGGTTTTAGGAAGAAGGGTAAAGGTGCTTCTTAGTGATCCAAAGGATTTAAGGCTTGATCTTCCTATAGAAAGGCTTTTAGATTGGGAAAGCATTGATTTTATAAATACTGGTGTTCCCCATGTGGTAATTAGGATAAGGGATCTAAAAGATATCCCGATTAAAGAGGTTGGAAGAAAAATAAGGTTTCATAAGCTATTTTCACCAGATGGGACAAATGTAGATTTTATGAGAAAAATAGGGAAAAATCTCATAGAAGTAAGGACATATGAAAGAGGGGTTGAGGATGAGACACTTGCATGTGGGACAGGAAGTATTGCCTGTGCACTTATTTCTTCCCTTAGGGATGGATGCACCTCTCCTGTAGATGTAAAGACAAGGGGGGGAGAGATACTGAGGATATACTTTAAGAAAGAAGGGGATCATTTTTCTGATATATGGCTTGAAGGAGATACAAATATCGTGTATATAGGTAAGCTTCATAAAGAGGCACTTTTATAACAAAAAAGAAGGGAGGTTCTTATGTTTTCAGGATCTATTGTTGCAATTGTTACCCCATTTAAGAATGGAAAGGTAGATGAGGATGCATTTAGGAAACTTATAGAGTTTCAAATAGAAAATGGAACAAGTGGAATTGTCCCCTGTGGAACAACAGGGGAATCTGCTACACTCTCCTTTGAAGAGCATAAGAGGGTTATAAAGATATGTGTGGAGGCAGTAAAGAAAAGAGTTCCTGTAATTGCTGGCGCAGGGGCAAATAACACAAAAGAAGCTATAGAGCTTACGAGATTTGCAAAGGAAGCAGGGGCAGATGCAACACTTCAGGTAGTTCCCTATTATAATAAGCCAACTCAAGAAGGCCTTTATCTTCACTTTTCTACAATTGCAAAGGAAGTCCCTCTTCCACAGGTACTTTACAATATTCCAGGAAGAACTGGTGTAAATATGCTTCCTGAAACTGTTGCAAGACTTGCTGAGTTAAAAGAGATAGTTGCAATAAAGGAGGCGTCAGGAAATCTCTCTCAGATGGCAGAAATAATAAATCTTGCAGGAGACAAGATTACCCTCCTTTCAGGAGATGACAATCTTACACTTCCTATCCTTTCTATTGGTGGAAAAGGTGTTATTTCTGTAATAGCAAATATAGTTCCAAGGGAAACAGCAGAGATGATAAAGATGTGGGAAAAGGGAGATGTAGAAGGTGCAAGGAAGATGTTCTTTAAGCTTCTTCCTTTATGCAAGGCAATGTTCTATGAAACAAATCCTATCCCTGTAAAGACTGCACTTTCCCTTATGGGAAAGATAAGTGGAGAGCTAAGGCTTCCTCTTTGTCCAATGAGGCCAGAGAATTTAGAGAAACTGAAGAATGTGCTGAAACAATATAATCTCATATATAAATAATAAAGGAGAAACAGATGATAAAGGCAATTGTTTCAGGTGCCTCAGGAAGGATGGGAAAAAGGATAATAAGTATGATAAATGAGACAGAAGGAATTGAGCTTTCAGCTGCATTTGAAAGATCAGATCATCCTGACATAGGAAAGGATGCAGGTATTGTTGCAGGAATAGGAAAGATAGGAGTAGAAATAATGTCTTCCATAGAGGATGTGATAGATAAAGGAGATGTTTTAATAGATTTTACTGTTCCTGAAGCAACATATGAGAATCTTAAACATGCAGTAAAAAAAGGGATTGCAATGGTTATTGGAACTACAGGATTTTCCAAGGATCTCTTAGAGGAAGTAAAGGATATGGCAAAAAAGATAAGGTGTGTTATGGCTCCCAATATGAGCATTGGTGTGAATGTTATGTTTAAGATAGCATCTGAGCTTACGAGGATACTTGGAGATGAATATGATGTAGAGATAATAGAGCTTCACCATAGGTTTAAGAAAGATGCACCAAGTGGGACTGCTTCAAGGATTGCACAGATCATATCTGAAGTAAAGGGAATCAATTTGGATGAATCTGGTGTATATGGGAGAAAAGGGATTACTGGAGAAAGAAAGAAAGATGAGATTGGAATACATGCAGTAAGGGCAGGAGATATAGTTGGAGAGCATATAGTCATATTTGGTGGGATAGGAGAGAGAATAGAGCTTATACATAGGGCACAAAGCAGAGACAATTTTGCAAGAGGTGCAGTAAAGGCTGCAATGTGGATCGTAAATCAGCCTCCAGGTCTATATGATATGCAGGATGTATTAGGACTAAGATAGGAGAGGTTATATGTTTGAGAAGGCAGAAAGGCTTAAGAAGCTTCCACCTTATTTATTCAAAGAACTTGATAGAAAAAGGGATGAGAAAATAGCTGAGGGGGTAGATGTAATAGATCTTGGGGTAGGAGATCCTGATCTTCCTACTCCCAAGCCCATAGTTGATGCAATAAAAGAAGCAGTAGAAGATCCAAGAAATCATAGATATCCTTCTTACTCTGGAATGATTGAGTTTAGAAAAGAGGTGGCAAGATGGTATGAGAAGAGATTTGGTGTAAAACTTGATCCTGAAGATGAGGTAATTGCACTTATAGGAAGTAAAGAAGGTATTGCCCATTTTCCACTTGCATTTGTAAATCCAGGAGATATAACACTTGTTCCAAGTCCAGCATATCCTGTATATAACATTTCCACCATATTTGCTGGTGGAACATCCCACTTTATGCCACTTTTAGAAGAGAATGAATTTCTCCCTGATCTTTCATCTATTCCTAATGACATAGCAGAAAGGGCAAAGATCCTGTTTATAAACTATCCGAACAATCCTACATCTGCTACAGTAAGTAAGG
>JALVZP010000059.1:8942-13397 GCA_027037575.1 Desulfobacterales bacterium
GTAAGTAAGGAATTCTTCCAAGAGGTTATAAGATTTGCAAAGAAATATGAAATAATAGTGGTTCATGATGCTGCATATACAGAGATAACATTTGATGGATATATTGCCCCAAGCTTCTTAGAACTTGATGAAGCAAAGGATGTGGGCATAGAGTTTCATTCCCTTTCTAAGACCTACAATATGACTGGATGGAGAATAGGGTTTGCAGTAGGAAATAGGGAGCTTGTTTCTGCACTTGGTGCTGTAAAGAGCAATATAGATTCAGGTGTATTTCAGGCAATCCAGATTGCTGGAATTAGGGCATTAAGGCTTGAAGAGACATGGGTTCAGAATATAGTCTCTGTTTATAAAAGAAGAAGGGATATGATGGTGGATGCATTGAATAGCATTGGGCTAAAAGTAAGGCCTCCAAAGGCAACATTTTATTTATGGGTAAAGGTTCCTGATGGATATACCTCAGAATCCTTTGCATCAAAGCTATTGGATGAGGCAGGGATTGTTGTTACACCAGGAAATGGATTTGGAGATCCTGGTGAGGGATACATCCGAATATCCCTTACCCAAAGGGATGAGAGACTAAGTGAAGCGGTCAGAAGGATAAGAGGAATAAGGCTTTGAAGGCATTTATTGGAGTAGGTTCAAATATTGGAGAAAAGATAGAAAACTGTATGAAGGCAATATCTCTTTTAGATAGTATAGAAGGCTGTTCTGTAATAAAGAGGTCTTCCTTTTACAAGACAGAACCAGTTGGATATAAGGATCAGGACTGGTTCATAAACTGTGTTGTAATGATAGAGACAGAGCTTAGCCCATATGAGCTTTTGGAAAAATTAAAGGAAATAGAGCTTTCTATGGGAAGAGAAAAGGGAGTAAGATGGGGTCCAAGGATAATTGATCTGGATATCCTTCTATATGAGGATACGGTTATAGATAGTGATGAACTAACTATACCACATCTCCTTATGCATAAAAGAAGGTTTGTCATTGTTCCACTGAATGAGATAGCACCTGATTTTATACATCCTGTTTTAAAGAAAAGCATAAAAGAGCTATTAAAAAGGATTCCTGAAGATGGACAGGAGGTTGCCCTTATAAAGAGATGAGATTAATAATTACTGCCATACTGATCTATATACTCTATAAGTTATTGGTTTCTGAGAAGAAGGATAAGGCAAGAGAAAGTAAAATAAAAGAAGATAGGAATCAGTTCGTAGGAGAGATGGTTCAGGATCCTGAATGTAAGGTCTATATACCGATAGATCAAGCATATGAAAGAATTATTGATGGAAAGAAATTCTATTTCTGTTCAAAGGAATGTGCCGATTCATATGAAAACAAAATAAAGGGGGAAAGATCATGAAGTTCTTCTTAGATACTGCAAACGTAGATGAGATAAAAAAGGGAGTAGAATTGGGAATTGTAGATGGTGTCACAACAAACCCAACACTTATATCAAGGGAAAACAGGAAGCCAAGGGAGCTTATAGAGGAGATATGCCGTATTGTGGATGGGCCAGTTAGTGTAGAGGCAGTAAGCCTTGATAAGGATGGAATGATAAAGGAGGCAAGAGAGCTATCAAAGATAGCACCAAATATAGTGATAAAGATTCCCTTAACAGAGGAAGGACTTAAGGCAGTAAAGGTTCTTTCACAAGAAGGAATAAAGACAAATGTTACCTTGTGCTTTTCTCCAACACAGGCACTTCTTGCTGCAAAGGCAGGAGCAAACTATATAAGCCCATTTGTTGGGAGATTGGATGATATCAGCCATGTTGGGATGGAGCTTGTAGAGAAGATCATAACAATATATGATAACTATGGGTTTGATACAGAGGTAATTGTTGCAAGTATAAGGAATCCCCTTCATGTATTGGAGGCAGCCCTTATGGGAGCTGATATAGCAACAATACCTTTTAGGGTGCTTATGCAGCTTGTAAAGCACCCACTTACTGACATAGGGATAGAGAGATTCCTTAAGGATTGGGAAAAGGTAAAGGAGCTATTATGAAGTGTCCAAAGTGTGGATATATAAGCTTTGATTTTAATGAGAAGTGCCCAAACTGTAATAGGGAGCTGAAGGAGGTAAGAGATAAGCTAATACTGTTTCCATTTAGGCCATCTCCTATAAATTGGCTTGAGGAAAAAGAGATAGCAGAAAGACCAACCTTTGAAGAAGAGAGAGAGATTGAGCTGGAACAGGTGGATCTCAGGTCTTTGGGTGAAGAAAAGGAAAAGATGGAAACAGAGCCGGTGGAGCTTGGATCATTGGAAAAGGAGGAAGAGGTAGAGTTAGAGCCGATTGGGCTTGAATCCTTGGAAAAAGAGATGGAGAAGAAGGAGGAGGAAGAGAAAAAGGAGGAAGAAGGAGAGATAGAGTTAGAACCTGTTGAGCTTGAAGGTCTGGAAATAGAGATTGAAGAAGAAAAAGAGAAATGAGATTCTTTGCTGATTTTCACATTCACTCCCCCTATTCACGGGCAACTTCCCCACTTTTGAATCTAAGAAATATTGCCATATGGTCTTCAAAAAAAGGAATCTCTGTAATAGGAACAGGTGATTTTACACATCCAAAGTGGCTCTCAGAGATAGAGGAGAACTTGGAAGAGGCAGAACCTGGCCTTTATAAACTAAAGGAAAAGATATCTTTTCCGAATCAGATAGAACCGAGATTCATTATTTCTGGTGAGATAAGCTGTATATACAAGAAGAATGGAAAATTAAGGAAGATTCACAACCTTATCCTTCTTCCAGATATAGAATCTGCAAAGAGACTGAATAAGAGGCTTTCTAAGATAGGTGATTTGGAAGCAGATGGAAGACCAATCCTTGGTCTGGATTCAAGGGATCTGTTAGAGATAATCCTTGAAGTAAGTCCTGACTCATTCCTCATACCTGCACATGTATGGACTCCATGGTTTTCCCTTTTTGGCTCAAGATCAGGCTTTGATGATATTGAGGAATGCTTTGAGGATCTAAAAGATCATATCTATGCCCTTGAGACAGGCCTTTCATCTGATCCTCCAATGAATAGACTTCTTTCCTGCTTAGATCGCTATACCCTTGTTTCTAACTCTGATGCCCATTCCCTTACAAAGATTGGAAGAGAGGCAAACATATTTGATACTGAACTGAACTATTACAGCATCATATCCTCTATGAAGACAAAGGAGGGATTCTTGGGGACAGTAGAATTTTTCCCAGAGGAAGGGAAGTATCATTTAGATGGGCATAGAAGATGTAATGTCTGCTTAGATCCAAAGGAAAGTGTAAGGTTAAAGAATATATGCCCTAAGTGTGGGAATCCCATAACAGTTGGGGTCTTACATAGGGTATATGAGCTTGCAGACAGGGAAGAGCCTATCTTGGATAAGTCATTCTATTCCCTTATTCCACTTCCTGAAATACTTTCAGAGATAATGGATTGTGGGGTAGAGACAAAGAAGGTAAAGCAAGAGTATGAAAGGCTTATTTTAGAGCTTGGATCAGAGATAGACATCCTTATGAATGTCCCATTGGAAGAGATAGGTCATGTTGGAGGAGAGCTCTTAAAGGAAGCAATAAAAAGGATGAGGGAGCAGAAGGTCATTAAAAAACCAGGATATGATGGGGAATATGGAAAGATAAGGCTATTTGAGGAAGGAGAAAGGGAAAGGCTTTTAGGACAAGGTCTTCTTTTCCAGATCCCTGAGAGAAAAAAGAAAGGGTATGAAAGAAGCTTTTTGAGATTGGAAAAGAGGAAGAAGTATTCTTTAGAAAAAAAGGAGGAGATATCTGATCCCCTTTTGGATGGACTTGATTCAGAACAGAAAAAGGCAGTCCTATACAATAGGGGTCACCTTATTATCGTTGCAGGACCAGGATCTGGAAAGACGCTTACACTTACGCATAAAATCGCATATATGATCAGATCAGAAATGGCAAGACCAGATCAGATTCTTGCTATTACATTTACCAATAAGGCAGCAGATGAGATGAGGGAAAGGATTAAGGGGCTTTTATCTGAGCTAAATCTTTCAGATGAAGGAATATGGATTACCACATTTCACTCCTTCTGCCTTTCTATTCTAAGGGAAAAAGGGAAGCTTATTGGAATAGAGAATGATTTTTCCGTATGTCCTGAATGGGAATCAGAGGAGATAGCGAAGGAAGTAGGTGGAAAAAGATTTTTAAGGCTTCTTCCTTTGATGAAAAAAGGAAGGATAGATATGGATCCTGAGCTTTTGAATGCCTATAAGTCATATGAGGAAAGGCTTAAATCTTTAAATATGCTCGATATGGATGACTTAGAGATAAAGGCATATGAGCTATTAAAAAGATATCCAGACATAGCAGATGAGATCTCTAAGGAGAGACCATATATATTCGTGGATGAATATCAGGATACAAATCCGAATCAGGTTGGTATATTAAAGGCCCTTTCAGGGAATGCAACTATATGCGCAATAGGAGATCCTGA
>JALVZP010000060.1 GCA_027037575.1 Desulfobacterales bacterium
CGACTACATAGAGGTATTTACTACAAGACCTGATACCCTATATGGTGCAACATTTATGTGTATTGCACCAGAGCATCCAAAATTAAAAGAGCTCGTAAAGGGAACACCAAAGGAAAAAGAGGTCTTGGAGTTTGTAGATAAGGTCTTGAGGATGGAGACATATCTTAGGACAGCAGAGCAGACAGAAAAGGAAGGAGTATTCATAGGAAGATACTGTATAAATCCTGTTACAGGAGAAAAGATTCCGATATATGTAGCAAACTTTGTGCTTTTTGAATATGGAACAGGAGCAATAATGTGTGTTCCAACACATGATCAAAGAGATTTTGAATTTGCAAAGAAATATGGACTTAAACTAAGGGTAGTTATCCAGCCAGAAGACAGAGAATTAAAAGAAGAAGAGATGGAAGAGGCATATGAAGGAGACGGAATCCTTGTAAATTCTGGCCCATTTACTGGACAGAAAAACAGGGAGGCAATGAAGAATATTGTAAAATTCTTAGAAAAAAAAGGACTTGGCTATGGAACAGTTACATATAGGCTGAGGGATTGGGGAATATCAAGGCAGAGATACTGGGGAACACCAATTCCAATCATATATTGTGAAAAATGTGGAACAGTTCCTGTTCCAGAAGATCAGCTTCCAGTGGTCCTTCCTCTGGATCTGGATCTAAGGGAGAATGGAAAATCTCCACTTCCATATGAGCCATCCTTTTATGAGACAACATGTCCTAAATGTGGTGGAAAGGCAAGAAGGGAAACAGATACGATGGATACATTTGTTGAATCTTCCTGGTATTTCCTGAGATATATCTCACCAAAATATGACAAAGGGCCATTTGAAAAGGAGAAGGTAAAATACTGGATGCCAGTGGATCAGTATATTGGTGGAATAGAACATGCAATACTCCATCTACTTTATTCCAGGTTCTTTACAAGGGTATTAAGGGATCTTGGATATATAAACTTTAGTGAACCATTTGAAAATCTACTAACACAGGGAATGGTGTGTAAGGAGACAAAAAGATGTCCAAATCACGGATATCTATATCCTGAGGAAGTAAAGGATGAAAGATGCATCTATTGTGGAGAGAAGGTAGAGACTGGAAGAAGCATAAAGATGTCCAAGTCAAAGAAGAATGTGGTTGATCCTGAAAGGCTTATAGAAAGATATGGAGCTGATACTGTCAGGATGTTCTGCCTTTTTGCTGCACCACCAGAAAAGGACTTAGATTGGAGTGATCAGGGAGTAGAAGGTGCATATAGGTTCTTAAATAGGCTCTGGAGGCTTGTTACAGATAATATAGAAAAACTAAGGGAAGTAGAGGCATATAGAGGAAAACTAAGTGATCTCAAGAAAGAGGAAATAAGGGATCTTCACAGAAGGGTTCATCAGACAATAAAGAAGGTAACAGAAGATATTGAGGATCGCTTCCACTTTAATACAGCTATATCCTCAATAATGGAACTTATAAACAGCATATATCAGGTTCTGGGAAGGGTAGATGAAAAGGATAAAATATCCTGGTCTGTTATAAGGGAGGCAATAGAGACAAGTATTGTGCTTCTTTCTCCTATTGTCCCTCACATAACTGAGGAACTATGGCATATGCTTGGCCATGAAGAATATCTGATAAATGTATCCTGGCCAAAGTATGATCCTTCCTCCTTGGAAGTAGAAAAGAGGCTTATTGTTGTCCAGGTAAATGGGAAGGTGAGGGCAAGGCTTCAGGTCCCTTCATCCTATGGAGAAGAGGATATAAAGGAGCTTGCATTGAAAGAACCTAATGTAAAGAGATATATAGAGGGAAAGGAAATAAGAAAGATCATATTTGCCCAGAACAAGCTATTAAACATAGTTGTTTAGGATGAAAAGGATTATCTTAACAGCCCTTTTTGTTTTTTTTATTGGATGTGGCTATCAGATGGAATCTACAAAGAGGCCACTAAATCTGAATATAAGAAGTATTGCAATAGCCATGGTAAAGAGCCCTTCCTCTTACTTAGGATTTGAGGCAGAGCTTACAAGGATGATAAGGCAGGAGTTTATAAGCCACTCCGGACTAAGGATAGTTCCAGAGGATCAGGCAGATGCAGTCCTTGTAGCAGAAATTGTGGAGCTTAAAAAAGAGCCTATTGGTTATACAGTAAGGGATGGGACATATGAGGTAACAAATAGTAGATGGCTAAGGGTAAAGATGAGGGCAAGGCTTATTGATAGAAGGACAGGAAGAGTCATCTGGCAGACAACCTTGAGGGAAAGGGCAGCATATAGTGTGGAGGCAGAAAGGCCTGATCCATTAGCCACGAGGTATCACAGGAATGAGGCACTTCATATAATTGGGAAGCATCTTGCAGAAAGGATATATCTCAGGACAATGGAAAGGTTCTGATGTTTGAGGAAAAGATCTCCCATTTCTATCTCTTTTATGGAGAAAACGATTTTCAAAAGAATATGGCAATAGAGAAGTTAAAGGAAAAGCTCCTTGGTAAAGAGATATCCGACTTTAATTTCAGGATATTCTATGGAGATGAGCTTTCAAATGATATATCTCCTGTTATAGGCTTTATTACCTCGTTTCCATTTGTAACAGAGAAGAAGCTCGCAATAGTAAGAAAGACAGATCATATAAGTGAGGAGGCATTAAATAATATTCTTCCATATCTTAAGGATCCTCCAGAATTTGCATATATTGTATTTACTGCACAAAAGCCTGATTTTAGAATTGAATTTTTCAAATATATAAAGGATTCTAAAAATGCTATTCAGTTCAGGCAGTTTAGTGAGTCAGAGACAATCTCATGGATAAAAAAGATGGGAAAAGAGATAGGAATAGATATATCTGATGAGGCGAGCTTATATTTATACTATATGGTAGGAAACAATCTGGATGAACTCTATTCTGAACTTCAAAAGCTCCTTTCTTATTATGGAGAAGGAGCAAAGATAGGGATAGGGGAAATAAAATTTATAGTTTCTTTCTTGAGGGACTATAGCATATTTGACCTTGTAGATAACGTCTCTTCCAAAAAGCTTTCTGACTCTCTCAGGATCTTAAACAGATACTTGGAGAGGGAAGGAAAGGAAAAGGCACTCCCTGTATTATCCATGATTATAAGGCAGTTAAGCCTTATTCAAAAAACAAAACTAATACTAAAGATGGGTGGAGGAATAGGTAAGGTTCAGAAGCTGGTTCAGCCATATGTATTTTTGGCAAAAAAGCTGATAGAACAATCCCATTTCTGGACAGAGGATGAGATAGAAAGGGCATTTTCCATTTTTCTTGAAGCAGACTCCTTGATAAAAACAGGTGCTCCACCTTCTATTGTTTTAGAGAAAGCGATTATATCTCTTTGCTCCTAAAATGATAAGATCTGGCATTGGATATGATGTCCATAGGCTTGTAGAGGGAAGGAAACTTATTCTTGGAGGTGTACATATCCCCTATGAATATGGACTGGAGGGACATTCTGATGCAGATGTCCTTGTCCATGCAATTATGGATGCTATCCTTGGTGCACTTGGAAAAGGAGATATTGGAATCCACTTCCCAGATAGTGAGCCAAGATATAAGGATGCGGATAGCATTAAACTGCTGATAAAAGTAATGAATATGGCAAAAAAGGACGGATATAGGGTGAATAATTTGGATAGCATCATTGTTGCACAAAGGCCAAGGCTTTCTCCATACATACCAGAGATGAGGAAAAACATAGCAGATGCATTAAGGATAGATGAAGAAAGGGTAAATATAAAGGCTACCACAACTGAAGGGCTTGGGTTTGAAGGGAAAGGAGAAGGGGTATCTGCCTTTGCAATAGTAACACTTGTTCAGAAGGATGGATAAGCCGAAGATTATTGTGATTTCTGGGCCAACTGCATCTGGAAAAACAGAGCTTTCTATTGAACTTGCAAAGCTGTTTAATGGAGAGATCATAAATGCAGATTCCATGCAGGTATATAGGAGGATGGATATAGGGACAGCAAAGCCCACAGTTGAGCAGAGGAAAGAGGTTCCACATCATCTTATTGATATAGTTGATCCCGATGAAGAATTTAATGCCGCCCTATATAGGAAGATGGCTCTTCCCGTAATACACAGACTACACAGGGAAGGAAAGACATGCTTTGTCGTTGGAGGAACAGGTCTTTATATAAGAGCGCTTTTGGGAGGACTATTTTATGTTCCTGAGGCTAATATTGAATTGAGAAAGTCTTTA
>JALVZP010000061.1:0-357 GCA_027037575.1 Desulfobacterales bacterium
AGTACATCTACTTCATTCTTTTTCCTTCCGCAAAAAGAGCATTTTATTCGTTTGTCGTCGGTCATTGTAAAATTTCTGTTAAAGTAGGTTTGTAAATTCAGTAAAAAGTCAAAAAGAGAAGGCAACCACGTTTTACAGAGAAGAACCGATTCATCTTCCTTTAGTTCAAGGAATAATAAAGAGTATTGATCAAAAGAAGAAGATAATACATAGAGTGGTGATGATAGATGGAAAGGGATATAAAGAAGGAGAAAAAGTAAATGGATTTTTGATAGAAAAAATTTCAGACAATGGGATATATTTGACAAAACATAAGAAAAAATGGTTTATTAAGATTCCAGATGTTAAGTTTTCCAT
>JALVZP010000061.1:367-4205 GCA_027037575.1 Desulfobacterales bacterium
ATATTTGCCTTATCTTTTTATTAGGGTGTGCAGAACCAAAATCCAGATCTATAAAAGAAGAAAGTTTTGTAAAAATAAAGCCCAGTGAGATTATAAAGAAACAAGAGCAGATCCCTCCAATAAAAATACCTAAAAAGAAAAAAATTACTTTAAAGAAAAAGATTCCAAAAAAAGGAAAACTTTATTCCCTTGTCTTTTACAATGCAAAACTTGGAGATATATTAAATCTTATTGCATCTGAATCAAAGATGAATCTTTCTGTTGATTCTGAAGTAGATTTAAACAGGCCTATAACTGTCAGGTTAAATAAGGTTACATTAAGGGATGCCTTGGATTTGATTGTAAAAAGGGCAGCAGGATATACATGGGAAATAAAAGGAAATTTTATCTTCATAAAGAGATTTGAAGAATATATATACCATTTTGATTACATCAATCTAATAGGAAAGACAGATGTAGAAGTAGGAGGAGATATGCTCGCATCTGGAATAGGTTTAACTGGTGGAGGGGGAGGAGGTGCAGGGGAAGAAGTAAAAGGTAAGTATAAGATAGAGGTAAAGAGCTATGGTGAAGGAACAGACATATGGGATTCCATAAAAAAGAGCCTTGATCTTCTTAAGTCTCCTGATGGGATTGTAAGGATAGATAAGGTGGCTGGACTTATCTATATGAAGGATACACCTTCCAGAATAGATTCTATGGTAAGATTCTTAGACAATCTCTCTAAGTCCTTGAAGAAGCAGGTGATAATAAATGCAACAGTATTAGAAGTAACACTTTCAGATGAAAGCAAATATGGAATAGACTGGAATGAGATGGAGATTGCATTTAAATCCAAATGGGGAGGACTTCCAGATGATATGCATATAAATTTCAATAATGGTTCAATTGTACTCTCTAAGAGGTCAAGCCTAAGGGCTGTCTTGGATTTTCTCAGGACAAAAGGAGATGTATCTATCCTTTCTAACCCCCATCTTTCTGTCTTAAATGGTCAGTCTGCACTCATAACCGTAGGATATCAGTATCCATATGGAGACATAGAGGGTGTGGACAGGGATACAGAGACAGGACTCATCACATATGGAACAACTATAAAAAGGGCTGTATTAGGGCTTCAGCTTGGAATAACTCCTCGAATTACAGAGGATGGAACTATTGTCCTGCATATTGTCCCTACAATTACGAGGATACAGAGGACAACAGAGGTAGATGTCCCTATTGCAGCAGGTCAGGTTCAAAAGATATCAAATCCTGTAATTGACCTTCAAGAGCTGGCAACATCTGTAATGCTTAAAGATGGACAAACACTTGTTCTTGGAGGACTTATCAGTCAAATAAAGGAAATTGAAAGAAAAGGTCTCCCCTTCCTTTCAGATATTCCAATCTTGGGAAGGGTTTTCAGAAGAACAGAAGAGAAAAAGAGAAATAGAGAACTTGTAGTATTTATTACTCCACATATCTTAAGATAAGCTCATTCCCATGCAAATCTTGCCCCTGGAAAAGGTGATACAGGTTCTGTAAGGAGGAATTCTCCTTTCTTTATCTGATCCTTTAGTATCTCTGCTATCTCCCTTGCCTTCTTACAGGAAGATACAGGAACGGCCTGCACATCCTGCCCCCTAAATCTTACCGTTCCTGATCTAAGCTCTGCATAGCTTACCATACCCAACGTCTTTACTTCCCCCTTAGGATAGTCATTTCCATAATCTACTATCCTCATCAGAATGTCTTCGTCAGATATACCTGTAAATCTTGCCATATCTTCGTTTATTACAGGAATAGGAATTCCTATGCCTACTGCCAAAGAACATCCATATCCGAGTATGCTTACCCCAGCAATCCATTTTGGACTCATTTCTTTAAGATTTCCCATAACCATAAGTGTAGCACCAGGTTCCATAGGAATTCCCTTCTCTGTTCTCTGGACATTATATCTATATTGTGTCCCAGGGCCAATTACATATCCCTTTGCCCCTCCTAGAAATATCCTCGTCCCAATTCCAATAGTCATAAGATAGGGATCATTGAATAGAGGACTAAGCTGACCTGCTGTTGCATAATTTATATTTGTTCCATTTGGCTTAAGGACACCCATGTATGTATATTTTGTCTTTTTAGAGAGGTTAATCGCACAATTATAGCTCTGATAAGAATTCCTTGGATTTACCATAGTAGCATCTGGAATATCTTTAAGAGATATCTTCTTTTTCAATTCCTTCTTTGGATAGCAATCTGTCCCATATGCAATAGCCCTAAGCTCCACCTTCTTTCCCGAAACAAGATCCTGTATTACATGACCACCCCCGTATCTGAACTGTCCTGGATGAATCTTATTTAATGGATCATCCTCAGCAGGCTCTGTAGCACCTATGTATATATCCACTGCAGCAAGCCCAGCATATGCAGGGACATTGTTTAGCCATACCCTGTGTGCCTTTATAGGAGGCTTGGAATGCCCAAAGTTTATAAAGGCACCGGAGGAGCACATAGGAGAAAATGTCCCGGTAGTAACTACATCTACTTCCCTTGCTGCCCTCTTTGCACCATGCTTTTTTACAATCTCTACCATCTCTTCTGCAGTAACAACAACAACATCCCCCTTCTTTATCCTTTCATTTATCTCCTTTATGCTTCTTATCTTTTGCTTGGGCATTTATTGCCTCCATTAGAAAATGGCATCTGCTGGGCAGTTTACTATACATGTCATACACTTTATACACTTATCTTTATTTATATATGCAGGTTTTTTCTTCTCCCATTCAATTGCACCTACTGGACAGTTCCTATAGCATATACCACACTTCTTACACTTCTCCTGATCCACTTCAAACTTTAATAGTGCCTTACATACCTTTGCAGGACATCTTTTCTCATATATATGTGCCTCATATTCCTTCCTGAAATGCCTGAGTGTAGAAAGAACTGGATTTGGCCCAGTCTGACCAAGCCCACAAAGTGCCGTATCCTTTATCATGTATGCAAGTTCCTCAAGTGTCTTTAGATCCTCTGGCTCACCCCTTCCCTCTACAATCTTATCCAGTATCTCAAGCATCCTTCCTGTCCCTTCTCTGCATGGAGGACATTTTCCACAGGATTCATCCTGTATAAATCCAAGGAAGAATCTCGCCATATCCACCATGCACTTTCTGTCATCCATAACTATCATTCCACCTGATCCCATAATCGCACCAAGCTCTGTGATGGATTCATAATCCACAGGCGTATCCAGGTATTTTTCAGGAATACATCCACCTGATGGTCCACCAAGCTGAACTGCCTTAAACTTTCTCTTCCTTGGTATTCCTCCTCCAATGTCAAATATGATTGTCCTAAGCGTTGTTCCCATTGGAACCTCAACAAGCCCTATGTTATTCACATCTCCTGTAAGGGCAAATACCTTTGTCCCTTTGCTCCTTTCCGTTCCTATGCCTGCAAACCACTCTCCACCATTTAGTATGATCTTGGGAACATTCGCAAATGTCTCCACATTATTTATCACAGTAGGCTTTCCCCAAAGACCCTTTTGTGCAGGATATGGTGGTCTTGGTCTTGGATTCCCTCTTTTTCCCTCTATTGATGCCATAAGTGCTGTCTCTTCACCACATACAAATGCACCTGCCCCCTGATATATCTCTATGTCAAAGCTAAAACCGCTTCCAAGTATATCCTCACCTAAGAGTCCATATTCCCTTGCCTGGGATATGGCAATATTTAATCTCCTTAATGCAAGTGGATATTCTGCCCTACAATATATAAATCCCTTATTTGCACCAATTGCCTTTGCACCAATTATCATTCCTTCAAGGACCGCATGGGGATCTCCTTCAAGCACGCTTCT
>JALVZP010000062.1 GCA_027037575.1 Desulfobacterales bacterium
AAGCATCTCTTTTACTGCTTCAGATACAATCTCTTCTCTTTTCCAGCTTTTTTGAGAAAGCTCCCTTTGCCTTTCCATTGCCCTCTTATATCCTTCCATATCCATCTTAAGCCCTTCATATTTTGCAACATCAGCTACAATATCTACAGGAAGACCATATGTATCATAAAGCTTAAATATGACTTCTCCTGGAATAGTATCCTCTCCTTTTGACTTAAGCTTTTCTATCTCTTCCTCAAGTATGTTCATGCTAAATCTAAGTGTCTCTGAAAACTTCTTTTCCTCATTATCTACTATCTGGACAATTGTATTCCTTGCAGAGATAAGCTCACTGTAGTCCTCTCCCATAAGATCTACTACCTTAAGGCATATGTCAGAAAGAAATGGCTTATTTATTCCAAGAACATTTCCAAACCTTATTGCCCTTCTTATTATCCTTCTAAGAACATACCCTCTTCCTTCATTAGATGGGATAACTCCATCCGCTATGAGAAATGAGATTGCCCTTGAATGATCTGCTATTACCCTAAATGCTACATCCTTTCTCTTATCCCTTCCATAGGCATCTCCTGCTATCTCCTCTATTCTGGAGATAATGTCCCTAAATAGATCTATCTCATAGTTTGACTTTACTCCCTGAACAACTGCAGCAAGCCTTTCAAGCCCCATTCCTGTATCTATGTTTGGCTTTGGAAGAGGAGTAAGCCTTCCGGAGGAGTCTCTATTGTATTGAGTAAAGACAAGATTCCATATCTCCAAGTATCTATCACAGTCACATCCAGGTCCACAGTCTGGTCTTCCACATCCAAGCTCTTCTCCCTGATCAATGATTATCTCAGAGCATGGACCACAAGGGCCAGTATCTCCCATTGTCCAGAAATTGTCCTTTTCACCAAGCCTTACAATCCTTTCTGGTGGAAGCCCAATCTCCCTTTCCCATATCTCATATGCCTCATCATCCTTCTCATATACAGATGCGTAAAGCTTTTCAGAAGGAAGCTTATATCCTTCTGTAAGAAGCTCCCATGCCCAAACAATTGCCTCTCTCTTAAAGTAGTCTCCAAAAGAGAAATTTCCAAGCATCTCAAAGAATGTGTGATGCCTGTTTGTATATCCTACATTTTCCAGATCATTATGCTTTCCACCTGCCCTCATGCATTTCTGAACACTTGCTGCCCTTTTGTATGGCCTTTTTTCTTCTCCTAAGAAGACCTTTTTAAACTGAACCATTCCTGCATTTGTAAAAAGAAGTGTTGGATCATCTATTGGAATAAGAGGTGAGCTTGGGACAATTACATGATCCTTCTTTCTAAAAAAATCCAGGAACATGCTTCTTATCTTTCTAAGCTCCATCTTCTATTTTTCCTTTGTCTTTTTTTCTTCCCTCTCAATTGGTTGAGGCCTCTTTATTCCTGCCTTTTGCCTTATCATATCCTCTATTTCCTGTGCAATATCTTTGTGTTCCCTTAGGAACTGAACAGCATTCTGCCTTCCCTGTCCCATCTTGTGCTCCTTATAGGAATACCATGATCCACTCTTGTCAATAATTCCATATGCAACTCCCAAATCAAGTGTATCCCCTTCCTTTGATATTCCCTGACCATATATAATGTCAAACTCTGCTTCCTTAAATGGAGGAGCGATTTTATTTTTTACTACCTTTACCCTTGTTCTGTTTCCAATGATTCTATCTCCCTCCTTTATAGGAGCAACCCTTCTTATATCCAGCCTCTGGCTTGCATAAAATTTAAGTGCATTTCCTCCTGTAGTGGTTTCTGGATTTCCAAACATTGTGCCTATCTTCATCCTTATCTGATTTATGAATATCACGCATGCCATTGACTTGCTTATAACAGAGGTGAGCTTTCTTAGTGCCTGAGACATAAGCCTTGCCTGAAGCCCAACATGCTGATCTCCCATCTCCCCTTCTATCTCTGCCCTCGGAACAAGTGCAGCAACAGAATCTATTATCACCGTATCTACTGCACCACTTCTTACAAGTATCTCTGCAATCTCAAGTGCCTGCTCTCCAGTGTCTGGCTGGGATACTAAGAGATTTTCCACATTTACTCCAAGCTTTCTTGCATAATTCACATCAAGTGCATGCTCTGCATCTATAAATGCAACTATTCCTCCCATCTTCTGTGTTTCTGCAGCAACATGAAGGGCAAGCGTTGTCTTTCCAGATGATTCTGGCCCGAATATCTCTACTACCCTTCCCCTTGGAACACCTCCTGTCCCAAGTGCAATATCAAGGGAAAGGGAACCAGTTGGGATTACTGGAATATCCACAACCCTGTGGTCACTCATCTTCATTATGGAGCCACGGCCAAACTGCTTTTCTATCTGAGATATGGCCTGCTCCACTGCTTTTTCTTTGTCTATCATGTTCATAAGATCACCCCTTTTATTTTTTTCCGTTAATTGGCCAAGAATTTAGCTTTGTATATACCGCACCATCAGGCCTAAGATCACTTTTAAATAGAGAAAGCTCCTTTAAGATTACTTCAGAACTCTCTATATCCTTAAATTTCTCAATAAGTTCCTTTAATCTCTTTGGATCATTAAATCCTTTCCTAAATCTTCCTACAGTAAGATGAGGGCTGAAGCTTCTGCTTTCCTCCTTTATTCCAAATGGCTTGAGCTTCTTCTGAAGACTATTTCTAAAATAGCTCATCCTCTCTATATCACCCTTTACTCCTATCCACAAAACCCTTGCATTTCTAAGGTTTGAAAATACACCTGCTCCTTTTACCTTTATCCTAAATGGTGCATATTTACTACATACCTTTTTTACTTCCTTTTCTATTGCATCTATATCCTTTTCCTGCACATTTCCCATAAAGACAACTGTAAGGTGTATATTCTCCTCCCTTACCCAACGGATATCCAGCTCGGACTCCTTCAGTCCTTTGTATATACTGAGGACTGTCTCTTTTATTTCATCTGGAATCTCAAATGCCAGGAAGGAACGGATAGCCATTTATATACCTTCTGATCCAATCTAATGCCATCATAGAGGTGTTTAATTTTATCTGCTCCCTTTCTCCAAAAAACTGATATCTTTTTGCTATAGTCCCATCCTTTGAAGAAAGCCCAATAAATACTGTTCCAACAGGCTTTTCCTTTGTTCCTCCAGTAGGACCTGCTATCCCTGTTACAGCAATTCCTATATCCGATGGAATGCATCTTTTTACACCTTCTGCCATCTCCTTTGCTGTCTCAGCACTTACAGCACCAAACCTCTTTAATGTCTCCTCCTTTACTCCAAGTATCCTCATCTTCGCCTCATTACTATATACAACAACACCTCCCATGAAATATTCAGAGCTTCCAGGAACATTTGTTATCCTATGCCCGATGAGACCACCTGTGCAGGACTCTGCTACAGAGACAGTAAGTCCTCTTTCCCTAAGGAGGCTTCCTATAACATCCTCCATCCTTTCTTCATCTCTTCCAAATATGTATTCAGATAGCCTTTTTCTTATCTCAGACTCCATTTCATCTAAGTATTCCATTAGCCTTTCTTCATCTTCCCCCCTTGCAGTGATAACAATGTGATACTCAGGAAATACTGGATAAAAGCCAAGAGTAATTCCTTCTCTTTCTTCCAGATCCTTTAGTGATTCAGAAATTAGGGATTCATTTATTCCATAAAGCTTTAATACCCTTCTCTTTAAAACAGGAAGCCTTCTTGTCCTCTTTATGATATCAGGTATGACGAATTTATCCAATAGATATTCTACCTGCTCAGGAACTCCTGGAAGAAAGTATAATGCTACCTTTCCATGAACAAGGGAGTATCCACATACACTTCCTTCCAGATCTAATAGCTTTGCTCCTTCAGGCATCCATGCCATCTTTTCCAAAGATGGATTTATTTCAATTCCAAGCTCCTTTGTCTTTTCTCTTATATGCCTTAGTGCAATCTCATTTAAGACAAGTGGCCTATTTAGTGCCTTTGATACTATCTCATTTGTAATGTCATCCTTTGTAGATCCAAGTCCTCCAGTAACTATTATGAAGTCTGCCTTATTCAATGCCTCTTTTAATGCTTCAGAGACCATCTCATAGTTGTCACCAACAGAGGTAATCCTTATTACCTGAACTCCAATTGCAGAAAGCTTCCCAGCAATGT
>JALVZP010000063.1 GCA_027037575.1 Desulfobacterales bacterium
ATTAAATACCTTTGAATTAGAGAATAGAAAGAAAAAAGTGGAAAAAACAAGTAACTATGGGTCAAATCCAAGAAGAAAAATTAAAATGATTCTTTTAAAAGAAAATGAAAAAGGAAATCCAAAAATAGCAAGGCAGTTTTTAATTACAAAAGAAAACACAGAGGGGCATGGAGGACAAGAATCAATAATTCAGTTACAGCTAAATCATCAGGGAAAAGTTAATAAAGATATGCCTTTAAGTCTAAATAATGCAAAATCTATGAGCAACTTAGAGCCTATTAAAAAGCAAGAGAAGAAAATAGAGTTTAAGCAAGAGCTTAATAGATTAGGAGTTCATGAAATAGATAAGTTTCAGGACCATTCAGAAAAGATCAAGGTCTTGAATGTTCAGCCATTAATGACAGATGAAGACAAGCAGGCCCTTATAAATAAAATTTCCCAGGCAATCCATTATCAGATTAAAGAAAATGGGAAAGAAGAGATTGTAGTACATTTAAAGCCAGAATTCTTAGGAAAAGTTAGCATAAAAATCATATCTGAAGGAGACCATATAAAGATAAACATGCTTACTGAAAATCATATGGCAAAGGAGATATTAAATCCCTATATGCCATCACTTCAAAGGTTTTTATTGGAGCAGGGAATACCTGTTCAGGAGATAAGTGTCTTCTTGGCCTGGCAGGGATATCAGGGAAATAGGCAGGCTCAAGAGGGGTATAGATTTAAAAATTCCCTTTTAAGATCAAATCATCATTCTGAGCCTGCATTAAAGGAAGTTTCTTATGGATATACAAGTGATGCTGTATATCTGGATTATCTGGCATAAAAGGAGGTGATTAAAATGCAAGCAAATGATGTAACAGGAAAAGGCCCTATTTATAGGGATTATGAGAGGGTTACTCCAAAAAGACTATTAGATGAAAGTGTGTTTTATAGGCTTCTTATTACTGAGCTTCAAAATCAGGACCCCCTGTCTCCAATGAATCCTGAAGACTTTACTGCACAGCTTGCTCAGTTAACACAATTAGAGGAGATAAGGAAGCTAAATGGCTTTATAAGATTCGCTTCTCTTGATCTTATTGGAAAAGAAGTAAGCACTGGTGAAGATAAAGAAATGAAGAAAGTAACAGGTGTAGAATTAAATCCAAAGGAGAATAATGTTGTTTTGGAACTGGAAGATGGATCTACAGTCAATTTGAAGGATGTAACACAAATAAAAGAAACAACTACAGAAAAAAAAGAATAGGAGGATAAGCCATGATTAAGTCAATGTTTACAGCAATTACTGGCTTAAGGGCCAATAACCTTGCAATGGGGGTTATTGGAAATAATGTGGCAAACATAAATACCTGGGGATTCAAAGCTCAACGTTACTCCTTTGCTGATATACTCGGCGCATCAGTAGGTAATGTTCGGATCGGAGGTGGAACAAGGCTTAGCAAGATAACCCCAAATTTTAGTCAGGGCTCTGTCCTGAATACCGGGAATCCTCTGGATATGGCAATAGATGGAAATGGATTTTTCATTGTAAAAGATCCATTAGCAGATACAGACTATTACACAAGGGTGGGGCAGTTTATAGTAGATGATGAAGGAAATATATCAACACCAGAGGGATATATACTTCAGGGATGGGCAATAGATGAAGATGGAAATGTAAGCTCTACACTCAAAAATATTAATATAGCCAATCTTTCAAGCCTTCCAAAGGCCACGTCCCAGGTAAAGATAGGAATGAACTTAAACAGAGAGGATGATGTTCCTGCAATAAGCTGGAGCTTAGATTCAAATACTGGACCAGCTCAGGGAAGCTACAATTACTCTACAAACACAGTTGTATATGATGCATATGGTTCTGCCCATACCGTAAATCTCTACTTTAGAAAAACAGGGGACAATCAGTGGGAAGTCCATTATGTATATAAGGATGATCAAGGACAGTATAAAGAGGCAGGAACTCAAAATTTGGTCTTTAATACTGATCCTGCAGGCTCATTAAAGACAGACAACAGTGATACAGCAATAAATTTTTCAGACTGGAACCTGAGTATCAAATTTGACTATGGAACAGGAACAGATGAAGGAGGGACAGGGCTTGATGGGACAACTCAGTTTTCAGGAGATTCAAATGTAAGTTTTATCCATCAGAATGGTCAAGAGGCAGGATCTCTTACAAGGGATCTTACAATTGATGAAAAGGGCTATTTATATGGGATATTTTCCAATGGAACAATAAGACCACTTTATAAGATTCCTATTGCCAATTTTATAAGTCCCTGGAACTTAGAGGAGCTTGGAAACAATATCTATGGTGTTACAAATAACTCTGGTCAGCCCATTGTAGGAGATGCAGGATCAGGTGGAAGAGGGAAGATCCTTTCTGGCTACTTAGAGCAATCAAATGTAGATCTTTCTACAGAATTTACTAATCTCATCCTGAGCCAGCGTGCGTTTCAGGCAAATGCAAGGATAATTACTACAAGCGATGAGCTTCTTTCAGAGCTTGTAAACCTAAAGAGATAACGGGAGGTGATCTCTTATGATCCCAGCCATATATTTGGGTGCAGTAAATGGAGACAGCCGCCAGAAAGAGCTTTTAATAATAAGTGAAAATTTGGCGAATATCTCTACTCCAGGGTATAAAAAGACAAGAGTTTCTTTTTCTAAATATCTCTCTTCTGTAGCTACCAAACAAAAAACAGACTTTTCAGAAGGAGATATAACGCCTACAGGAAATATATTTGATGTTGCTATATCTGGAAAAGAAAATCTCTTTTTTGTAGTGAAATCTCCTGATGGAAAAGAGTTCTATACAAGAAGGGGAGACTTTTCTTTAGATAAGGATAAAAAACTAATAATTCCAAATGGTTTCTTAGTTCAAGGAGAATCCGGTGATATAAAGATAAATGGCTCTCAGATAAGGATAAATAAAAAAGGAGAAATTATCGTAGATGGGAGAAAAGTGGATAAGCTGCGGATTGTTTCCCTCCCTTTAAGCAAATTGAAAAGGTATAGCGGAACACTGTTTTATCTATCAAATCAAAAACAGAGCCCTAATGAAACTTCTTCTGGATATGAGATACTGGAAGGATATTTAGAGGGATCGAATGTAAGGCCTGTAGAGGAGATGATTAAGATAATAAATTGTTTAAGAAACTATGAGGAGTCTCAAAAATCTATTCAATCTCATGATGAATCTACTTCAAAGCTTATAAATGAGGTAGGAATAGTCAGGGCATAAAAAAAGGAGGTGATTTTCTATGTTAAAGGCATTATGGATAGCAGCTACAGGAATGGAGGCACAAAATCTAAATATAGACATAATATCTAATAACCTTGCTAATGTTAATACTTCTGGATTTAAGAAAGACAGGGCAGACTTTGAAGATCTTATGTATCAGACAATAAAGCTTGCAGGAGCACCTGCCACATCCCAGACACAGAATCCTACTGGCCTCTCTATTGGACAAGGAGTAAGGCCAGTTTCTGTCCAGAAAATATTTTCCCAGGGAGATTATAAGCAGACAAATAATCCACTGGATATTGCTATAGAAGGGGATGGATTCTTCCAGGTCCTTCTTCCAAATGGAGACCTTGCATATACAAGGGCAGGTGCATTTAAGCTGGACAGGGATGGAAGGCTTGTAACAGCAGATGGAAATCCAATACAGCCAGAGATAACCATCCCACAGGATGCAGAGGCAATAAATATTGGAGAAGATGGAACTGTATCTGTTCTTCAGCCAGGAAATTCTGCTCCTACACAGCTTGGTCAGATTCAGCTTGTAAGATTCATTAATCCAGCAGGACTTAAGCCAATTGGAAGAAACCTTTTTATGCCAACGGATTCATCTGGTGAACCAATACTTGGTATTCCAGGGGAGAATGGATTTGGGACATTGGCACAGGGGTATTTAGAGATGTCAAATGTGAGTGTAGTGGAAGAGATGGTAAATATGATACTTGCCCAGAGGGCTTATGAGATAAATGCAAAGGCAATACAGACAGCAGATGAGATGCTCCAGATGGCAAATAACATAAAGAGATAAGCCATGAAAAAGATAGTAATAATTGCCATTGGTATAATAATACTTAGATGTGCCCTGCTTTTTGGAGCAGAGATAAG
>JALVZP010000064.1 GCA_027037575.1 Desulfobacterales bacterium
CTTTACGGCAAATGGAAGATTAATAACCAAATTATAACTCCCATTCTCTTTAATCCATCTATAGGGTTCTTCCTTAAAGAAGTGTACAGCTGGATCCTTATCTACATAGAGATGATATGCAAGTCTCTTTAATGAATCATATCCCAACACCTCACCCTGAAACATATGCACAGGGAATATTGGGACTGGATCAAAATATTCCTTTGCTTTCTTTAAGTAGTATTTTTGTGCATTCTTCCATGTCTCTATAAAGCTTCCTCCTGCTATATCTGGATATATCCTGTTTACAATTATAGCATCGATATTTATGTGATAAAGACAAAAATACATAAATGCCCTCTGGGTCTCTTTTAATACAATCTTTTCTGCATTTGTAACAAGCCTTACACTTGTAATTTCAGGATCTTCTAATATCCTGTTTACTCCCTGAAGCCTGTTAAATAGACTCTCTATTGCATCAAAATATTCATCCCTTGGCATTGGAATGTCTGTAATCCTGTTTGCAACAGGTCTTACATACTTTACTATCCTCCTTTCCAGCTTAAATATCTTTTTCATGTACCATTCGAGCGCAGTTGGTATGCTGATGAACCTGATAGATTCTCCTGTTGGTGCACAATCTAAGATAATGAGATCATACTTCTTCTGCTTTACATAGCTGTTTATATATAAAAGTAGGCTTACCTCTTCCATTCCAGGAAGTATTGCAAGCTCTTCTGCAAGTATCTCATCTATCCCTGTAGTATTCAGCAGTGTGGCTATGTATCTGTATATTTCTCCCCAGTTTCTATTTATCTCCTCATGTATGTCCAGCTCCTGGATCCACAGATTTTCTCTTATCCTAATGGGCTTTCCTTTATTTAGATCAAGCAGATCCTTATCCAGATCAAATATATCTGACAGGCTATGGGCAATATCCAAGGACATAATAATAGTCTTATATCCAAGCTCTGCTGCCCTTATCCCAGTTGCAGCAGAAATACTTGTCTTTCCTACACCGCCCTTTCCTGCAAAGAATATTATTCTCATTTTCTTTGATCCTTATAAAGAATTGGTTTCCTATGGGAGAAGGTCAAATTTTAGACAAAAAAAATAATGCCGAAGGCGGGATTTGAACCCGCACGGGCTTACGCCCACTAGATCCTGAATCTAGCGCGTCTGCCAATTCCGCCACTTCGGCAAAAAGATATTGATCTTTCGCATTAAAAAGTTATATTAAACAGAAACTCTTGTCAAGGAACAGCTCCCAATGAAGGTAATAAGAGACTTGGAGGAGATAAGATCTCCTTTAAAAGATCCTGTTTTGACCATAGGAAACTTTGATGGGGTTCACAAGGGGCATCTTGCACTATTTGAGAGGGTAAAGAGTATAGCAAAAGAGATTAATGGAACATCTGTAGTGATGACATTTGATCCTCATCCAATCAAGGTCTTAAGGGATGGAAGTGGCCCACCTGTTATTACACCTACCCCACAAAAGCTCCGTCTGATAAAGGAAGCAGGGATAGATGTGATAATATGCCTTCCCTTTACAAAGGAATTTGCCTCAATCCCTGCAAGGGATTTTGTGAAGAATATCCTTGTGGATAAGATTGGAGTAAGATATGTAGTGGTAGGATATGACTATGCATTTGGAAGGAATAGGGAGGGAAATATAGAGTCCTTAAAGAAGATGGCAGACGAGTTTGGATTTAAGGTAGAAGTGGTTGGCCCTGTTTCCATAGATGGGTTTGTTGTTTCGAGCACAATGATAAGGAAGCTGGTTCAAGAAGGAAGACTAAGGGAGGCAAAGAAGCTTTTGGGAAGAAACTATCAGGTTACAGGGATTGTGGTTAAAGGAAGAAATAGGGGGGCAAGGCTTTTGGGTTATCCTACTGCTAATCTAAAACTGATAGATGAGCTCACTCCAAAGATGGGGGTATACGCAGTAAGGGTTCACTTCAATGGAAAGGTATATAATGGAGTTGCGAATATAGGGTTAAATCCTACATTTGGAAATGGGGCATTCTCCGTAGAGACACATATATTGGGATTTACTGGAGATATATTGGGAAAGGAGATAAGGTTAGAGTTTATAGAAAGACTTAGGGATGAGAAAAAGTTTAGGAATCCTGAAGAGCTTTCTGAACAGATAAAGAAGGATATAGAAAGGGCAAAAGAGATATTAAAGAATGCCATTTAGATTCAAAAGGCTTGAGATTCCAGATCTCATCCTAATAGAACCTGTTGTATTTGAGGATGAAAGGGGCTTTTTTATGGAATCTTACAAGTATTCTGAATTTGCAAAAAATGGGATAAATGTCTCTTTTGTCCAGGACAATCATTCCTTTTCTAAGAAGGGTGTGATAAGGGGACTTCATTATCAGAATCCTCCAAAGGCACAGGGAAAGCTCGTTAGGGCAATTAGAGGGGAGATATTTGATGTGGCAGTAGATATAAGAAAGGGATCTCCGACTTATGGAAAATGGGTTTCTGTCATCCTTTCAGAAGAAAATAAGAGGATGCTCTATATACCGCCAGGATTTGCTCATGGATTTTGCACAATCAGTGAATATGCAGATGTCCTCTATAAGACAACAGAAGAATATGCACCAGACTATGATGCTGGGATAAGATGGGATGATCCAGAAATAGGGATAGAGTGGCCTATAAAAGATCCTCTACTTTCTGATAAAGATCTCTCATTGCCACTTCTAAAAGATGCGTGGAATGAATTTTATTATCCAGATATATGAGATACAGGATCCAAGAGAGGCAGAAGTCCTTGTTCAGCTCGGAGTAGATCATATAGGAAGTGTTATCCTGAGTGAGGATGATTGGAAGAGGGAAGAGATAAAAGAAGTTGTATCTGTTTGCAGGGAAGGGAAAAAGAAAAGCTCCATGATATTTCTTTTTCAGGATATGGACACAATAAAGAGGACAATAGAATATTACATGCCAGATATAGTCCACTTTTGTGAGTACATAACTAATAGTATAATAGAAAGGCATATAGAGAGGCAGATTGAACTGAAGAGCTATTTTCCATTTATCCAGATTATGAGAAGCATTCCTGTTCCAGAAAAGGGAAGGAGGATGCCACTGACAATTGAAGAAATAAAGAGATTTGAACCCTACACTGACATATTTCTGATAGATACATACATAGAGGATGAGCCTGTTAAGGGATACATAGGGATAACTGGAAGGACATGTGATTGGGATATTGCAAGAAATATAGTAAAAGAGTTGAAAAGACCAGTGATACTTGGTGGAGGACTTAATCCAGAAAATGTATATGAGGCAATCAGGAAGGTAGAACCAGATGGGGTGGATTCCTGCACAGGGACAAATGCTACTGATAAAGAAGGTATTCCAATAAGGTTTAAAAAGGATATAAATAAGGTAAAAAAATTTATAGAGGGATGTAGGAGATATGAGCGAGAAAGAGAAAAAAGTAAAGGTTCCACCTAATTTTATAAAGGAAATAATTGAGGAGGATATAAGAAAAGGGACATATGGTGGAAGGGTGCATACCAGATTTCCTCCTGAACCAAATGGTTATCTCCACATAGGGCATGCCAAGTCTATCTGCCTGAATTTTGGCATTGCGGAAGAGTATGGAGGACTCTGCAATCTCAGGTTTGATGACACAAATCCAGAGACAGAGGACATAAAGTATATTGAGGCAATAAAAGAGGATATAAAGTGGCTTGGATTTGACTGGGATGGAAGGGAATACTATGCTTCTGACTATTTTGACAAGCTCTATGAGTATGCTGTCCAGCTTATAAAGATGGGAAAGGCATACGTATGTGATCTAAGCCCTGAGGAGATAAGGGAGTATCGTGGAACTCCAACAAAGCCAGGGAAGGAAAGTCCTTATAGGAACAGAAGTGTTGAGGAGAACCTGGAGCTCTTTGAAAGGATGAGAAGGGGGGAGTTTAAGGAAGGAGAGAAGACATTAAGGGCAAAGATAGACATGTCTTCTCCCAACCTGAATATGAGAGATCCTGTTATGTATAGAATAAAGTATACTCCACATCCAAGAACCGGAACAAAGTGGTGTATATATCCCACATATGACTATGCCCATTGCGTATCAGATTCCATAGAAGGAATTACACATTCCCTTTGCACCTTAGA
>JALVZP010000065.1 GCA_027037575.1 Desulfobacterales bacterium
AGATATAATAATAATAATAATAATAATAATAAAAACCGGAGGAGGGTTTATGGAGAAGGTAGTAATTGACGGAGTTGAGCTGTATCTAAATGAGCCAGACAATCTCTCAATAGAATGGGTTGGACAAGAAGAGCTGATAATACAAATATTAGCAGCATGGCTTGTAGTTGAAGAAGGAGATATACCACTTAATCCCAGACTTACAGGAAGACCTGGTGTTGGAAAAACCACCTTAGCATATAATGCTGCAAAGAGGCTTGGAAAGCCTGCATACATATTTCAGGCAACTATGGATACAAGGCCAGAAGATCTGATTATTACACCAGTTATCTCAGAAAACGGAAGCATAAAGTATGTTGCAAGTCCAATTGTGTCTGCAATGATAAAGGGAGGGGTTGCCATAATAGATGAGGGAAATAGGATGAGTGAAAAGAGCTGGGCATCCCTTGCTCCTCTTTTAGATTCAAGAAGATATGTAGAATCTGTTGTTGCAGGTATAAAGATATATGCACATCCAGAGTTTAGGATATGTGTTACAATGAATGAGGATGCAAGCACATTTGAGCTTCCAGAATATATAAGTTCAAGGCTTCAACCTCAGATATATGTGGATTTTCCAGAAAGGGATGAGGAGCTGATGATATTAAGGAAGAATGTTCCATTTGCAGATGAAGAAATCTTGGAATATGTCGTAGATTTTCTTCAAACAGCCCATGAGGCTGATGAAAGATATACTGTTAGGGATGGGATAAATATTGCAAGGTATGCAATAAAGAGGCTTAAAATGGAAAAGGGGGTTCCTGATAAAAAAAAGAAGCTTAAATATCTTAGAGAAGCTGCATCAATGATACTTGATAAAGAGGCAGCAAGATACTTTTCAGAGGTAATAGTGGATGAATAGATGGATTAGATGGGAGAATGTCATAATCTTTCCTATCCTTCATAATAAGCTTGAGTTTACATTAGAATTAAAAAAGCAGTTTAAGATAATATCTCCTGATTGTGTTGCAGTAGAGTATCCGGCAACATTAAAAAAGAGGATTGTCCAGGCTATTCAAAGACTTCCTTTTCTCTCAGTAGTCTATTATAAGGAAGAAAAGGCAGATGACTTTGTCTATCTTTTAATAGAGCCTACTGATGCACAAGTTGAGGCAATAAGGATCTGCTTAGAGAATAACATACCATTCTATTTTGTAGATAGAGACACAGAAGACTATCCAATAGATAGAACACCTATGCCAGATCCCTATTCAATTACGAGGATGGGACACTATGAATATTGCATGGCCTATATCAGGAGATATCCTGCTTTGAACTCCTTAGAGGATATACTAAGGGAAAGGCACATGGCATATAATCTCCAGAGACTGAGTAAGGAGTATAAAAGGATCCTCTTTTTATGTGGACTGTCTCATGTTCCTGGTATCTTAAAATACCTGAATGAACCACAAGTAGAGGTAATTGGAAGAAAGGGAGAAAGGGATGCTCATATCGCACATCTTCATGAGGATTCAAGCAGAGAGATAATGAGCGAAATGCCATATCTTGCTGGAATATATGAGAAGAAAAGATGCACTGATGAATGGAAGGAGATAGATAGAGTAAAGGTGAATTATGAGCTTATAAAAGAGGCTTCTGAAAGCTATTACAAAAAGGAAAAGGAGGAGATCTCCTTTAATCAGATATTGAACCTTCACAAGTTTGCAAGAAATTGGGCGCTCCTTGAAGGAAGACTTGTTCCAGATCTCTATCAGCTAATAATCGCTGCAAGGGGAGTAGCAAATGATAACTTTGCATATGAGGTATGGGAAAAAGGAAGCACATATCCCTTTCAGAAAAAGGAGGATAAGCTTCCAGTCCTTAGACTCAAACCAGAGGATCTTTATTTGAATAAAAAGAGGATAAGATTTCACAGAAAGATAAAATCATTGAGAAAGAGGCTCCTTCCTATCTCTTTGAAGAGGAAGTTCTTAAAGAAAAGATATGGGAGTCAGTTTCCAAAGGAATTTGGAAAGTATACTATCTGTTCATATCCTCCAGAGGATGTGGTGGTAGAAGGATTTGGAGAGTATATAAGGAAGAAGGCATTTCAGATAAAGACAGAAGAGAATACGCAGATCGTCCCATTTACCTGCTCTATGGCTGACGGACTGGATATAAGGACTACTATAAGGGAGTGGATTTTGGGAAATAGGAGGATATATGTAAGAGAAGAGAGACCATTTAGGGGAAAGATAGGATCAGTTGTAGTAATATTTGACCCAGACATACCAGATGAGGATGGAAATGAAAAATTTCCATGGAAGATTACATGGCTTGGTGAACATGAACATGAGTCAGATATGGCATTTTACAGCACACCTGCAGGAGAAGAAATAGTGGGTCCTGGAATATCCAAATGTATCTATGGTGGTTTTATGCTTACCTATCCTCCTATGAGGGTATATGATATATGGGAGGATAGATTCTTTGATATTGCAAGGAATAAGCCTGAAAGGCTTCTTCTTGCTGCATTAGACTATAGTTTAGAAAAGAATGTGGTATATGTTGCTCCTGATCCTCCATCTGGCCTCTGTCAGAGCATTGCATCTAAGCTTGGAAAAAGGATTATCTATATCCCAATAGGTGCATTTTCCAAGGTTACACTTAATAAAATAAGGGTATTCCACGTGTTAGATGGACATCATGTAAGGAAATATGCCCATCTTTTCATAGATAAGTAGGGGGAAGGAATGAGAAAGATTGGAGATCTTGTCCTGATATACTACATGGGAAAACCCACTGTCTATGCGAGAATAGAAAAGATTGAACCTGATGTAAAGGAAGGATGGTATCAGGTGGAGCTACTTCTTTTAACCATACCTGCCCAGATAGTAAGGTGGATCTTAAGAGAAGAATACATAGATGGAACTATATTTACTATGGGAGGAATCCCTATAAGGCTCGGTGATATAGAAATAAAACCTTTATCATTTAAGGAAGTTGAGGAAGAGGTAGAAAAAGAATCTGAAAAAAAGGAAGAGGAAAAGAAAAGCAAGATTCCAAAAGTAATAGACTTACAAAAGTATAAGGATAAAACCAGCTAATCAATACTCTGTAGCAACATATAAAGCTCATGAGGAATAGATGGATCAGGATCTTCTCTTATATACCTTATTGCATTTCTAAGTATTGGATATGAAATAGAATCAGGCTGTTTTATCACTTTATGCCTATAAAGAAACCCTTCTTCTTTTATCTTATTTAAAAGCTCTTTCTCCTTTATCTTTTTCCCTTTCTTTTGTTCTTCTAAAAAAGTTTTTGTAGTAAGCCAATATGCCTCTATATAGCTTCTCAATATATTAGCCCATATAGACAGATCTTTTTTTATTTGAATCTCATAGTTCTTTTTTTGTTTAAGATAGCCCTTTTCTATAAAGTAATTGAGAGCCTCTGAGAACTCCTTATCTGGATCTTGTTCATATATAAACTCGTATTTAAAGAGATCCCTTAGCCAAAAATATTTTTTTCGAATATCTTTTAGATTTGGATGATCATCTAAACAGGTTATGGAAATTGCTAATAAAGAACAAGGAACAAGATAATGGATTATATGATTTCTATAATAGCTCAGCTCAAGCCCTTTTTTTTCGTTCAGGCAATAAAAAGTGCCATTTTCTGAATTTTCTTTTCTTTCTATAAGGATATCCTTTTCTAAAAGGAGAGAAATTGCACTTTTTAAGGCAGAATCCATATTATCTTTAAGAAGAAAAGCTAATGGAATGTTATAATGATTAAAAAAATCCAAGAATATTTCACATGTTTTCCTCAATTCATAAAAATAGAATCCATTTTTTAACTTGCTCATTATAGGAATGGAAATAAAGGGGATAGGAGTAACAGGGATAGTCCTATTTATTTGCCTTGTCAAATCAAATGCCAGATTCATCAATTGATCATTTTTTGATTTAGAAGCTTCAATATACTCCTTTAAGGAAATAGGCTCAGAAAATCTTACATATATCCTTCCAAATCTTTTTCTTAATATATCTATAGATTATACGATCTGCTTAAAGCTTTCTGGTTCTTTCACCTTCCCCTTCATTTCATTTATTAAAGAGTTTTCTTCCACAACAGTAT
>JALVZP010000066.1 GCA_027037575.1 Desulfobacterales bacterium
ATAATGTGACCTTAGAGGTATCCCTAATAACACCTGTAGCCTTAGAAGAAGGGCTAAGGTTTGCAATAAGAGAAGGTGGTAAAACTGTCGGTGCAGGTGTGATTACTAAGATATTGGAGTAGGGTTGATATATGAGGGATATAATAATATTGGCTTGTGAAGAGTGTAAAAACAGAAATTATACTACTACTAAAAATAAAAGAAGAACCCCTGATAAATTGCGTCTAAAAAAGTACTGTCCTCATTGTAGAGGGCATAAATTTCATAAGGAAGTAAAATAGTGTTTGTAAACACAGGCCAGTAGCTCTAACGGATAGAGCACCGGACTCCAAATCCGGGGGGTGGGGGTTCAAATCCCTCCTGGCCTGTTGTTTTTATTCTATACAAGTGAGCAGATCTTTATGAAAAAAAAGGCTAAAAAAGAATATCTAAAAGCAAACTCTTCTAATAAATCTAAGTCTGCAAAGATTACTCGATTGCCAATAAAAAATAGGGTTTCCAAGGAGAAACAGAAAGAAGGCATTTTAAGTAAAATTGACAGATTCTTTAAAGAATCAAAAGCCGAGCTTACAAAGGTAAAATGGCCGACACGAAAAGAGTTGATAGCTTCTACAATTGCTGTTATAATAATATGCTTAGTATTCGCCCTGTTCTTAGGAATAGCAGATTTTATCATTATAAAACTTCTAAAATTGATTCTTAGATAAAAAAGGATGCCTATGGAGAAAAAGTGGTATATTGTGCATACATATTCTGGCTTTGAAAAAAGGGTAAAGAAAAATTTAGAAGAGAGAATAAAGGCAAAGGGACAAGAAGAGTTTTTTGGAGAGATACTTGTTCCAACAGAGCAGGTTATAGAACTTAAGAAAGGTGAAAGAAAAACATCCTCCCGGAGATTTTTTCCAGGGTATATATTGGTTCAGATGGTGTTGAATGAAGAAACATGGCATACAGTTCGCTATACTCCTAAGGTTACAGGATTTGTTGGCGGAATGAATCCTAAGCCAATTCCTGAAGAAGAAGTTCAAAAGATTATCCAACAGATGAAAGAAAGTGAAATTAGACCACGATCCAAATATCATTTTGAAGAGGGTGATGAAGTAAGGGTAATTGACGGTCCTTTTACAAACTTCCAGGGTGTGGTAGAGGAAGTGAATCACGAGAAGGAGAGACTAAAGGTCTCTATCACTATATTCGGTAGACCTACACCTGTATGGCTTGACTTTGTGCAGGTAACAAAGATATAGGAGAGATCAGATGGCAAAGAAAGTAATAGCAACAGTTAGACTCCAGATAAAAGGAGGAGAGGCAAATCCTTCTCCCCCTGTAGGACCTGCATTGGGACAGCATGGAGTAAATATAGCTGAATTTTGTAAGCAGTTTAATGCAAGGACAAAAGACCAGAAAGGGGTTATAATTCCTGTAGTTGTCACTATATATGCAGATAGATCCTTCTCATTTATTACCAAGACACCGCCTGCTTCTGTATTATTAAAACAGGCAGCAAAGATTGCAAAAGGTGCACATGAACCAAAAAGAGAAGTAGTAGGAGAGGTTACGAGAAAACAGATTGAAGAAATAGCAAGGCTTAAACTGCCAGATCTAAACTGTTATGATGTAGAAACAGCAATGAAAATTATTGAAGGAACAGCAAAAAGTATGGGAATTGTAGTAGTAGATAAGTAGTAACAGTTTTGAGAAGGGGATCAAGATGGCAAAAAGAGGAAAAAAATATCTGGAAGCTTTAAAAAAGGTGGATAGGACAAGAAGATATCCGTTTGATGAGGCAGTAAAATTGGCCTTAGAATGCGCTTATGCTAACTTTGATGAGTCCCTTGATATAGCTGTTCGCTTGGGGGTTGATCCTCGTAAAGCAGATCAAATGGTAAGAGGGACAGTGGTTCTTCCCCATGGAACTGGTAGAGAAGTTAAAGTGCTTGTATTTGCAAAAGGAGAGAAGGAAAAAGAAGCAAGGGAAGCAGGAGCAGATTATGTGGGGGCAGAAGATTTGGTAGAAAAGATCCAAAAAGAAGGCTGGTTGGATTTTGATAAGGCAATAGCTACACCTGATATGATGAGCTTGGTAGGAAAATTGGGTCGTATCTTAGGACCAAGAGGCCTTATGCCAAATGCTAAAGCAGGCACTGTTACTTTTGATGTGGCAAAGGCAGTAAAGGAATTAAAATCTGGGAGGATAGAGTATAGAGTAGAAAAAGCAGGAATTGTTCATGCACCTATGGGAAAAGTTTCATTTGGTCCTGAAAAGATCTTGGATAATATAGCTGTGTTTATGGATGCCATAATTAAAGCAAAACCTGCTTCCAGTAAGGGTACATATCTAAAGAGTATAGCCATTTCTACTACCATGGGACCCGGGATTAAAGTTGATCCTTCATCTGTAAGGGATCTTTTAACACGGCTATCATAACTTAAGTAATAGTGGAGGCAGAATAAATGAAGATGAATAGAGAACAAAAGGTTAGATTAGTAGCCGAGTTGAATAAGAAACTTCAGAAAGCGAATGCAGCCTTCTTAGTGGATTATAAAGGACTAAATGTAAAATCAATGAGCATGCTTAGAAGGAAATTAAGGGAAGTAAATAGCGAAATGAAAGTTGTAAAAAATAGGCTTCTAAAGCTTGCCAGCAAAGGAACTCATACTGAACACATTCAGGATGCAATGACAGGCCCTTCTGCTATTATTATAAGCTATGAGGATGTTATTGAGCCTGCCAAAATATTGGTAAATTTTTCTGAGGAGAATGAGCATCTAAAGATAAAGAAAGGTCAGGTAACAGGAAAGGTTGTAGATTTTGAAAAAATAAAGCAATTGGCAAAACTTCCTGGAAGAGAACAGTTGCTGTCTCAGACCTTAGGAGTTATGAAGGCTGTTCCAGCATCTTTTGTTAGGGTGCTAAATGGCGTAATAGTAAAATTCTTGAGTGTATTAAAGGCAATAGAAGAACAAAAAAAGGAGGGATAGTTTACCATGGCAGCAAATATAACTAAAGAGGATGTGATTGAGTTCATAGCCAATATGAGTGTTTTGGAATTGGCAGAATTTGTGAAAGAGTTGGAAGAGAAGTTTGGTGTCTCTGCTGCGGCTGTTGCTCCTGTTGCAATGGCTGGTGCACCAGCAGCCGGTGCTGAGGCAAAGGAAGAGGCACCTGAAAAGACAGAATTTGATGTTATCTTAACCAGTGTTGGAGATAAGAAGATCCAGGTAATAAAAGAGGTAAGGGCTATTACCAATTTGGGTCTAAAAGAAGCAAAGGCATTGGTTGATAATCTTCCTGCTCCTGTAAAAGAGGGTGTATCAAAAGAGGAGGCAGAAGAGATTAAGAAGAAGTTAGAAGAGGCAGGTGCTACGGTAGAGATAAAATAAAAAAATAATTTTTTAGAGAGGTAAAAAGATATGCCGAAAGGCAGGATTGAAAGAATAAGGAAAGATTTTGGGAAGATAGAGAAACTTTTAGATCTTCCCTATCTTATAGAGCTTCAAAAAAACTCTTATGCCAAATTTTTACAAAAGGATGTCCCCCCGGAAGAAAGGAAAGATATTGGACTACAAGAAGTATTCAAGAGTGTATTCCCTATTAAAGACTTTACTGGAACTGCCCAGTTAGAGTTTGTCAAATACAGTTTTGAGGAAGTGAAATATGACGAAGATGAATGCAAAGACAAAGGTCTTACTTATGAAGCTCCTGTGAAGATTGCTATAAGGCTTATTGTCTTTGATAGTGATTCGGAGGAAGAAACAAAGAGTATAAGGGATATAAAAGAGCAGGAAATATATTTTGGAACACTTCCTATGATGACAGAAAGGGGGACATTTATAATCAATGGTACTGAAAGGGTAGTTGTAAGTCAGCTTCATAGGTCTCCTGGCGTATTCTTTGACCATGATAAGGGAAAAACCCATTCAAGTGGAAAGATTCTCTATTCTGCCCGTATAATTCCTGCTCGTGGTTCATGGCTGGACTTTGAATTTGATCATAAAGATATCCTCTATGTCAGGATTGATAGAAGGAGAAAATTTCCTGTAACTACCCTTTTAAAGGCACTTGGTTATACTCCAAAGCAAATAATGGATGAATTCTATAG
>JALVZP010000067.1 GCA_027037575.1 Desulfobacterales bacterium
CCACATTTACTGGTACATCAGGAAAAGGAGATTTTGTAGAACCAAAATATGCCCTTGAAATACTTTCATCTCCTGTGATCTTTATAAGAAGATCCTCCAGAATAAAGGCAAGCTCCTTTCTTTTCAGATACTCCTGTGGTTTAAACAGATATGCCTTGGTAAGTTTGTCATACTCAGGTTCAAGTCCCCTGATGTGCCATTTCATAACTGTGATAATCTCTGCCCTGAATGGGTGATGAAGAACATCAGCAGGGACAAAATCTACCTTTGGTAGCTGAGACTTTACAGGTATGCGACCTGAAAACAATTTTTCCAGATGAAGCTCATCCACAAGAAGGGCAGCCACATCTGCCCTCGTAACCTTATCCTTTACAGCTATCTCTTTTGCCACATCTGTAAGGGTATATTCCGCAGATGCCCTCACAATCTTTTGTACCTTCTTGTATAGGGTGTCAGCAGGATCATGCCATTTTGATGGTTTTGAAGAAAGCACCTTTGAAAGCAGATCCTGTGCCTTTTTGAACTTATATGCCCTGTAGTAAGCAATCCCCATAAAATAATCTGCTGCTGATCTGGTTCTGTAATATGGAAGTCCTTTTTCATCTACTTCATCCAGTGAGATTGCAGAATTATAATGATCCTTTGCCTTGTCAAGCCAGTCCTTTGGATGTGCCTCTGTGTATGCCCTTATTGCTGTAACATGGAATATGAATTTCTCTGTATCATCCTTTGCCTTGTCATCTGCCTTTGAAAGATACTCCTTTACCCTTTTCATATCCACTTCCCTGTGCTGCTCATCTTTCTCCTTTCCTGCAATTATTGCCATTACCAGTGCCTTTCCTGAATAGGCAGGACTGTAATCCTTATCAAGATAAATAGCACGATCAAAGCGGGAATCTGCCTCCTTTATCTTTCCTTTTTCAATAGCCACCATCCCCTGAAGATAATGATGCACAGGATTGTCCTCAACAGACATGGGAGTGGGGCGTTTCTTTGCACATGATGCAAGCACAAACAGAAGCAGAATAAGACCCAGAATCCAGAAATTATGGAATCTTCTTTCTGATTTCATCTCTTATCCCTCCATGTTTATTTTAATAAACTGGGAATATCTCAAAGTCCTTAGGGCCCCAGACATCAGGGGTCTGTCTTCTGTCTGCAGATATCCTTCTTATCCAGTTAGTAAGTGGTCTTATAAGCTCCCTTATCTCTACATACCCATCATTGTTAAAGTCCAAGTTTACAATCCCTGAACTTGCCATCTCATAGAGCGCTCTGGTAAATGCAGAATTCCTTCTTTCTTTATCTGAATTTGAGGTCTGCCCGCTTTTTGTTGAAAAGATTATTGCTGTGTTTATAAGCTTTGGTCTGTAAACCACAACTGCAGGCTTCCAGCTTGGCTCTATTCTACAGGCATCCAGCAATGCGATCTTTCTTCCCCTTGCCCTTGAAAGAAGATTCTTGAGTGTGTCTATATCTATTCCACTTTGCCTTAAAGTATCCTCACTCTCTATTATTGCATCTGAGGGAAGAATATAGAACAATCCCCTTGAATCCTCAATTCCATGACCTGAGTAGTAAAAATAAAGGGTTGCATCTTTTCTCCTTATTGAAGAGGCAAAATCTCTTAGTTCAGCCTTTAAAAGGGCATATGATGGATTTTCAAGGATCTTGATGTTCTCCTCAGGAACTCCCATGTAGCAGGTTGCAAGCTTTTTTATAATTTCCTCATCATTTTTTACATAGGGAAGATTGCTTATTTTATAGTAGTCATAGACAACAACTGCAAAAAGATAGTAATTTGGATTGGGACGAACGCATCTCCTATGAGATGGTGCAGTGCTTTCTACCCTGAGCTTTCTTTTAACAAGGGTTACTGTTATCTCAGAAGCAGAAAGAGGAGCATAGGCAAGTCTTGGAATCTTCACCCTTGCTGCTACTCTTACCTTTTTCCCCTTTAATACCTGTGCTACAAGCTCTATTGCCTTTTGCTCAATCTCTTCCCATCTTATAATGGGATCTGCAACAGCAAGGACATAAAGCTCCCCTTTCTTTAGCTCTACTATAAGTGTCATGGGTTCATTGTTATCTATTCTTTTAAATGCTTCAAGCAGGGTATTATTGTATATGGCTTTTACAGTCTTTCTGTCTCTAATTTCTGCCTCTATTGTAAGCCTTTTTACAAGTTTATTTATTTTCATGGCAACATATCTCTTAATCTCTACATTTGCATACTTAAGGGCTACTTCAATTGCTTTTTTGCGTTTTATCTCATTTATCTCAACGAATGAAGAAGGTCTGTAGGTTGCCTTTTGAATAGAATAAAATTTCCACTTTTTTGCAATCTCAAATAGGTCTTTCAGGTCTTTTATTGTTGTTCCTTTTGGAATCCAGACAAATGTTCTGCCACTTAAGTTTTCTTTGGCAAATAAGACTGCATTTTCATAAAGACCTGTTCCTGCTGAATCCCCATGAAACCTTGACCAGATAACTCTACCTACCTTCTTATTAGCCTCAAATAAGTATAAGTATCCATCCCAAGATACCACTACAAGATCCAAGTATCCATCTCCATCCACATCCCCAATAGCAGGAGAAGAGCAAACACCATTACCAGTTTCAAACTTCCATATACAGGATCCATCTTTTCCTGATATTGCATAAATGTAGCAATCACGACTACCCACAATAGCATCAGGTATGCCGTCACTGTTTAGATCACAAAGAGACATAGACAAAACATTGTCTTTTGCCTTAAACTTCCACAAGAGTTTTCCTTTCCATGAAAGGGCATAAACATAGCCACTATCGTCTGTAGTCAGTATATACTGATAGCTTGCAACAACTCCATTCATATCATTGGTTCCTTCAAAGCTCCATATAAGGTTTCCATCTTTATCAAAGACATATAGCTTGTCATATTTATCCTTACTATCCTCAATATTTCCATCTGTAGCGTGTAAAATATATTTTCCAAATATCAGGGGATGGTTATAACTTCCACATACCTCTTCCATCTCAGGGTAAAGAGACTTGGTTGCGCTGCAGTAGGTTTTTGAGGCTCACATGCCAGCAAAAACAGAAGAAGGAAAAATAACCACTTTCTCATACCCCTAACCCCCGTTTCCTTATCCAATTCAATTCACAGGATAACTCTACCAGATTATCATCTTATTACAAGACCTTAATTATTATCTTGACACCAATTCAGTAGTCCATTATTTACACTATCAAACCATTTATGAAAAGCGGTTAAATGGGTCTTTTCGCCATCTTTCTGATCCTTTTTCTCCTTTTTTCCGTAAATCCATCCTTTTCCAGGATAGTAAGTTCCAGTGGTGAGGGATGTAGTTCTGACATAAAAAAGGCAAAGGAAGAAGCCTTAAAAAAGGCAAAGATAAATGCCATAAACAAAGAGGTAGGAATCCTCATAAGTCAGAGACCTTAGTAATAAATTCAAAGCTTGTAAGAGATATATAATACAGACCAGAGCATACGGAGAAGTCAGGCTTGTAGGAGAACCTGTCTTTTCCAGACCATGGTTTGCAGGAAAAGACCAGATATGCGTGAATGTCAGGGCAAGTTTTGAGGTTTCAGATAAGACTATAGTTCCTGCAGATTTTGGGCTTGTATTGGTTTTGAATAAAAAAGAGTTCAAAGCAGGTGATGAGCTAAGCTTAGAAATATCCTCTGAAAAGGCTTGTTACCCCTATATATTTAGTGTGGATGCAAATAGCAGGGTCTTTAGACTGTTTCCCAACCCTGTTCAGGAGACCTTTTTGCTTAAAAAGAAAATTAGGCTTCCAACAGATAAAATGATCTATGAAGGATACAGGATTGTAATTTTTCCATCTAAGGACTGTCCCATTCCTCAAAGAGAGGAAATAGTCTTTATCTGCACAAAGAAAAAGGTTAAAGCCTTTGAAGAATTCTTTCCTTCAGCCTTTGCTGAAGATCCTGAAGACTTAAAAGAGCTTCTTACGGGGAATTACAGGCAAACACTGGAAAGATTTAATGAGATACTTACACAAATAGGTGCAGAAAACTACGACATAACAGGAGACTTTTACATTATAAAGCCTTAATTAGATTATGTCAGAT
>JALVZP010000068.1 GCA_027037575.1 Desulfobacterales bacterium
CAATTCCAGCAATTGGAAGAAGCAAGAGATTTGCCTTTGCCTGATGCATTGCCCTTATCGTCATCTCATACTGTGCCCTGTGTATAGGATTTTCTGTCTGAAATCCAACGATCCTGTTCCATCCAAGCCTCTTTATGACGAGCCTCAATTCTAATGGGGTAAGGCGAAACTGCTTAAAGTCAAAATGAAGGGGAAGGCTTGTAACCCTAAGCTCTCCTGTAATATAGTAATCCCCTGTTTTATCAAAGAGATACTCAACCCCAGGATGCCTTCTATCAGTAGTCCCATATACCTTGATTGCCTCCCTTTCCTTATCTGGTCTCCACATCTCATCTATCCTCATTACTGCAAGGAGGAAACCTTCCTGATCTCTCAATCCAACATATTGTCCAATCTTGAGCTCCTTTGCCAAATCTTCAGATACATCCAAGCATATTGGAATAGGCCAAAGTATTCCATTATCAAGCCTCATCCTCTCTAACACAGACTCATAGTCTCTTCTGTTCATAAATCTATCAAGGGGAGAAAATGCACCTGATGCAATTAGTTCTAAGTCACATAGCTGCCTTTCATTCAGGACGATGTCCAGGTAGTTTATAGCCTCCTTCTTTAGGGATTCTGCCCTTTCTTCAGGAAGAACAAGATTTACTAATTTTCCTCCATATGGTTCTATAGAGCTCATAATTTTTCTCCTTTTTTGCTAAAATTTTTTTACATTATTTCATAAAAAGGGTGAAAAATGAAGAAGAGGGTCTTCTTGAAAAAGGGAAGAAAAAAGAGTGTTTTGATGAGGCATCCATGGATATTTTCTGGTGCAATAGACAGGGTGGATAGAAGTGTAAATCCAGGAGATATCGTGGATGTATATGACTATACAGGAAGATTCCTTGCAAAGGGATACATAAACCCAAAGAGCCAGATTACGGTAAGGATACTTACATGGAATCAGGATGATGATCCCTCTTCAGATGAGTTTCTGGCAAATAGGCTAAAAAATGCAATAGATATGAGGATGAACTACTTTGATCAATCCGTTACAAATGCATTTAGGCTTGTAAATTCAGAGGCAGACTTTCTTCCAGGCCTTATAGTTGACAAATACAATGATACCATAGTCATACAGGTGCTTACACTCGGAATGGAAATGCTGAGGGATAAGATCATAAAGATCCTGATTGATATGCTTTCTCCAAAGTGCATATACGAAAGGAGTGATACCCAGATAAGAAAAAAGGAAGGCCTTTCTCCAAAAAAGGCACTTATATATGGAGATGTGGAGGATAGAGTGGAGATTCTGGAAAATGGGTTCAGATTCTTGGTGGATGTTCAGGATGGACAGAAGACAGGGTTTTACCTTGATCAGAGAGACAATAGAAAGGAGATCTTGAATTTCTGTAAAGGAAAGAAGGTGCTAAACTGCTTTGCATATACAGGGGCATTTTCTGTTTATGCACTAAAGGGAGGAGCAGAAAAGGTAGTAAATGTGGAGTTTTCTCCTTCTGCAATAGAGCTTGGAAAAGAGATAATGAAGCTGAACTTTCTTGATGAGAGGTCGGAATTCGTAGGGGGAGATGCATTTGAGGTGTTGAGGAAGATGAAGAAGAGAAAGGAGATGTTCGATCTTATAATACTTGATCCTCCCAAATTTGCACATACACAGGGAAGCATAGAGAATGCACTTAGAGGCTATAAGGACATAAATCTTCAGGCAATGAAGATCCTTAATCCTGGAGGGATACTCTTTACATTTAGCTGTTCAGGGGCAGTAAGTATTGAGATGTTTTCTAAGACAGTCACCTGGGCAGCAATGGATGCAAAAAGGGATGTTCATGTAATAAAGAGGCTTGGTCAGCCAATAGATCATCCTCATCTTACAAGCTTTTTGGAATCTGAATACCTGAAGGGGCTTGTATGCAGGGTAATTTAGTTGAAAAAAAAGTGGTATTTAACAAGAAGGTTGCGAAGGATACATTCCTTCTCTGCATAAAATCTAAGGAGATTGCATCTTTGGCCAAATTTGGTCAATTCTTAATGATAAGGCTGAATAGGAGATATGACCCCCTTCTAAAAAGGCCATTTTCCATCTCATTTATAGAAAGACCAGACAGGATCTTTATCCTCTATAGAGTAAGGGGAAGGGTAACAAAAGAAATGTCAGGTCTAAAAGAAGGGGATCCTATCTTTGTGCTTGGCCCCTTAGGAAGGCCATTTCTTATAGAGGACAATAAGAGGATTATACTTGTTTCTGGAGGGATTGGAATTGCTCCCCTTATCTGGATATTAAAGGAGCATCCTGAAAGGGCAATCCTTATTTCAGGATATAAGGATATGGACGAGGTCATAAGGATAGAGGATCTCCTTAGAGGGGATTATCAATACAGGATAGCAGTTGAAGGAGATAGTCCCTTTTTTAAAGGGACATCAGTGGATCTTTTTAAAAGCTATTTGGAAGAAAAAGGGGAAAAAGGGATAATCCTTTCATGTGGGCCATACCCTATGCTTTTAGAGGTTTACAATATCTGCAAGGAGATGGATATTCCACTTTATCTTTCCTTGGAAACACATATGGCATGTGGAATTGGGCTTTGTCAGGGATGTGTTGTAGAGACAAAGGAAGGGTATAAGAGGGTGTGCAAGGATGGGCCTATATTTTATGCTAACGATTTGATCTTTCGTGAATAAGTGGGATGACTCCCCAGGGAGTTGATTCATCCTTATAGCTTTTATTTTCACTTCCTATGCAGAAGAACCTATGCAGAAATATCCCTGCCAAAAATCCTCCAACATGTGCCCACCATGCAACTCCCCCAGCTATCTGCTGATGAACAATGGAGAATGTCCCAGAAAGGAGCTGTATGATGAACCACCATGCAAGGTAAAATACTGCAAGCATCTCAAAGAAGAATGGGAAAAATAGTATTGGGACCATGACGATTATTCTTGAAAGAGGGAAGAGCACATAGTATGCACCAAGAACACCTGATATTGCACCTGATGCACCTATTATTGGAACAAAGGATCTTGGATGCATATATATGTGAAATAGGGATGCTATTATCCCACATGTGAGGTAAAAGAAGAGAAACCTTATGCTTCCCATCCTGTCTTCTACATTGTCACCAAATATCCAGAGTGTCCACATGTTTCCAAAAAGGTGCATCCATCCTCCATGAAGGAACATGCATGTAATAAAGTCCAAGTATTTAAGTCCAGGAACAAAATGCTTTGCAACAGATGGGTAGGTATACCTTACTGGAACAACACCAAAATAATATACGATTGCCTGAAGTATATGGGGAGGAAGAATTACTTCTAAAAGGAATACCACTACATTTATTCCAATAAGAAGGTATGTTGCTATAGGAGTCCTTCTTCTTGGTGCACTATCCTGTATTGGAAACATAGCTATCTCCTTTCTTTTAAAACATTCAAAAGCCTTTCCAAAAACCCTTTTTGCCCTTTTGTAATCTTTTCCATAGCTACCTCAATATCAAACCACTCACCTCTATCTACCTCTGGAAACTCCCTTATCTTTCCTGATCCCTTTGGCCATTCTAACTGGAATGTATTACTCCTTATCTTTTTTGTATCCAGATCTCCTTCAACTGCCCATACATGAACTATCTTTCCACTTGGCTGCCTTATCTCTCCAAGATCTATAAATTCTCCATCCACATCAAATCCTGTTTCTTCCTTAAATTCCCTCTTTGCAGCATCTATTGTTGCCTCCCCACTCTCACATATCCCCTTTGGAATAGACCATGCACCTCTGTCCTTCTTCTTCCAAAATGGTCCTCCAGGATGGACAAGCATAACCTGAAGCTTTCCATCCTTAAACCTATATAGAAGTATTCCAGCACTTTTTACTGCCATTATCCTGGAAGAACTGCTCCTTTATCAGCACTTGATACAAGCATGGCGTATCTTCTAAGATAGCCATGTTTTATCTTTGGCTCAAACTCCGGCAGCCTACTTAATCTCTTTCTTACCTCCTCATCTGAAAGCCTGACATCTAATCTCTTCTCGGGTATATCTATCTCAATTATGTCTCCATCCTTTATTGCTGCAATTGGCCCTTTTGCTGCTGCCTC
>JALVZP010000069.1:0-2959 GCA_027037575.1 Desulfobacterales bacterium
GAAGAAAGAAGAACCACATTTCAGGAAGTAGAAATAGGACTTAAAGAAGAGGATGCAAAAGAAGAGGCAGAAAGATGCATAAACTGTGGATACTGCTGTGAATGCCTAAGATGTGTTGATGCATGTAAAGCAGAGGCAATAGATCACAATGATAAGGAAGAAGAGATTGTGCTAAATGTAGGATCCATAATCCTTTCATCTGGTATTAATACCTTTGATCCATCCAAGTTAGAAGACTTCTATCACTACAGAAGCTATCCAAATGTTATTACCTCCCTTGAGTTTGAAAGGCTTCTTTCTGCATCAGGCCCTACAATGGGAAAGATCCTTAGACCATCTGATGGGAAAGAGCCAAAAAGGATTGCATGGATTCAGTGTATTGGATCACGTGATGTAAAGACAAATCCGTATTGCTCTTCTGTTTGCTGTATGTATGCAGTAAAGGAGGCAGTTGTAGCAAAGGAGCATGTGGAAGGTGTTGAGTGCACAATATTCTATATGGATATGAGAACATATGGAAAGGACTATGAGAAATACTATGAAAGGGCAAAGAAAGAGGGGGTAAGGTTTATTAGGGCAAGGATACATACAATCTTTGAAGATAAAGATAATGGCCTAATACTTAGATATGTGGATGAGGATGGGGGATTGAATGAAGAAAAGTTTGATATGGTTGTCCTTTCTGTTGGATTTGAAAGCAACATAAAAGGGCTTTCAGATAGCTTAGGCATAGAGGTGAATGAATATGGTTTTGTTAAAACTGATCCATTCTGTCCTGTTAAGACATCAAGGGAGGGAATATTTGTAAGTGGGATAGTTCAAGCACCTAAGGATATTCCAACTTCTGTAGCAGAGGCAAGTGCAGCATCCTGTGCTGCACAGGTGCTACTTAGTGATGTAAGGTGGCAGATGCATAAAAAATTAGAGATTCCAGAAGAAAGGGATGTAGAGGGAGAAGAGCCAAGGATAGGAGTATTTATATGCAACTGCGGAATAAATATTAGTGGTATTGTTGATGTTCCAGAGGTTACAGAATATGCATCCCACCTTCCATATGTTGTTTATGCAGGACACGATCTATTCACATGCTCTGAGGACAGTCAGGCAAAGATGAAGGAGATCATAAAGGAACACAATATAAACAGGGTTGTTGTTGCGTCCTGCTCTCCAAATACTCATGAACCCATATTCCAGCAGACACTCCAAGAAAGTGGGCTTAATAAGTATCTGTTTGAGATGGCAAACATAAGGAACCAGGACTCATGGGTTCATGGAGATAATCCAAAGGCTGCAACAGAGAAGGCAAAGGATCTTATAAGGATGGCAGTTATGAGGGCAGCCTATCTTAGACCTCTTAAGGAAAAGAAGATTCCAATAATAAAGAGGGCAGTGGTTATAGGTGGTGGAATAGCTGGGATGAATGCTGCCCTTAGCCTTGCAGATCAAGGATTTGAAACTGTCATTATTGAAAAAGAGCCTCAACTTGGAGGATTTGCAAGGGAGCTTACAAGGACAATAGATGGAATGGATATTCAGAGATATCTCAAGGATCTTATAGATAGGGTAACAAATCACGAAAAGATCCAGGTCTTAACACAGGCACTTGTTGTAGGATTTAGTGGTTTTAAAGGGAACTTTACTACAGAGGTAATAGTAGGTCCTGGAATGTATGAAAGAACTATTGAGCATGGAGCACTTATTATAGCTACAGGAGCAAGGGAATATAAGCCAGAAGAATACCTATATGGAAAGGATCATAGGGTATTTACTCAGGTAGAGCTTTCTAAGAGGCTTGAGATCAAAGGTGCTGATGATTTGAAAAGGGTTGTAATGATTCAGTGTGTAGGATCAAGGAATGAAAAGAATCCTAATTGCTCAAGGATATGCTGTCAAAGTGCAATAAAGAATGCCTTACATATAAAGGAGCTTAATCCAGAAACAGAGGTAATAATCCTTTATAGAGACATAAGGATGTATGGATTCTTGGAAAAATACTATACAGAGGCAAGGCAAAAAGGAGTTCTTTTCTTTAGATATGAGCCTGAAGATCCACCTAAGGTTGAATCTACTGAAGAAGGAATAAAGGTAACATTCAGAGATCTAATACTTCAAAGGGACATAGCTGTATATGCAGATATATTAGCACTTAGTGCAGGTGTTGTTGCTGAAGATACAGAGGAGCTTTCCTCAATACTTAAGCTTCAAAGAAATGAGGAAGGCTATTTTATGGAGGCACATGTAAAGCTTAGGCCAGTAGATATGGTAAATGATGGGGTATTTGTATGTGGAATGGCACATTCTCCAAAGTTTATTCCAGAGGCAATTGCACAAGGTCTTGCTGCAGCATCAAGGGCAGCAACATTTCTGGCACAAGATAGCATAACCCTTTCTGCTGTAACGGCAAAGGTAGATCCAGAGCTTTGTGCTGCATGTCTTGTATGTGTAAGGGTATGTCCATTTGGAGTCCCAAGGATAAATGAAGAAGGAGTAAGCGAGATAGATGAGGCACTTTGCAGGGGATGTGGAATATGTGCATCAGAATGTCCTGCAAAGGCCATACAGCTTTCATGGTATGAGGATGACCAAATAATAAGCAAGATAGATGCATTACTTGAAGGAGAGGTATGATGGAGAGATTTGAACCAATAATAATAGCATTTTGTTGTCAGTTCTGAGGATATACAGCAGCGGACCTGGCAGGTACCATGAGGCTTAGCTATCCAAGCAATATAAGAATAATAAGGGTTCCATGCACAGGAAAGGTGGATCTTCTTCATATAATGAGGGCATTTGAAAAGGGAGCAGATGGAGTATATGTGGTTGGATGTCTTGAGGGAGATTGCCGCTATAATTCAGGAAATTTGAGGGCAAAGAAAAGGGTTCAGAAGGCAAAGGAGATACTTGAAAAGATAGGAATTGGTGGAGAAAGAGTAGAAATGTTTAATCTCTCTTCAAGTGA
>JALVZP010000069.1:2969-4071 GCA_027037575.1 Desulfobacterales bacterium
GGACCAAGGTTTGCAGAGATAGCAAGGATGATGACTGAAAGGATAAAAGAGCTTGGTCCTAATCCAATAAAGAAGGCATTAAAAAAAGCAGCATAATAAATAAGGAGTTTTGCCATGATAGTTGCAAAGCAAAAACCAATAGAAGAGATAATTGATCAGATAAAGGGATATGAAAAGATCCTTATTGTCGGATGTAATGAGTGCGTTACTGTCTGTGAAGCAGGAGGGAAAAAAGAGGTTGGTATCTTGGCATCTGCATTGAGGATGTATTTTATGAATCAAGGGAAAAAGGTCATCATAGATGAAGAGACACTTCAGAGACAGTGCGATAAAGAATATGTAGAAGAGCTAAGAGAAAGGATAGATAACTATGATGCAGTTCTTTCACTTGCATGTGGAGTGGGTGTTCAGTTTATTGCAGAGGCATATCCTAATAAGCCTGTATATCCAGGAGTGGATACCTGTTTTATGGGGGGAAGTGAGGAAAGAGGTATCTGGGCTGAAAGATGTCAGGGATGTGGAAAATGCATACTTGGGCTTACTGCTGGGATATGTCCTATTTCAAGGTGTGCAAAAAGGCTATTAAATGGGCCATGTGGTGGTTCTACAAAAGGAAAATGTGAGTTGAGCAAGGATATAGATTGTGCATGGCAGCTGATAATAAACAGGCTCAAAGAGCTTGGAAGGCTTGAGGATTACATGAAGCTTATGCCTATTAAGGACTGGTCAACTGAAAGGGCTGGTGGCCCAAGAAAGGTTATTAGGGAGGATGTAAAGCAATGAAAAGGGAAGTAAAGACACCAAGTAAATTAGAAAAGATTCTTGCATCAGGTCAGCTTGCAGTAACATCTGAAGTAGGACCACCAAGGGGATCAGATCCAGATCATATAAGAAAGAAGGCTGAAAAGATAAAGGACTATGTAGATGCAATAAATATAACTGATAACCAGACTGCTGTAACAAGGCTCTGCAGTTTGGCATCCTGTATCCATTTAAAGCAGATGGGGATAGAGCCAGTCCTTCAGATGACTGTTAGGGATAGAAATAGGATAGCTCTTCAAAGTGATATACTTGGTGCAGCATCCTTTGACATACATAATAT
>JALVZP010000070.1 GCA_027037575.1 Desulfobacterales bacterium
GGTCCAGAGTATATTAGAAAAAAATATATTCCTCCCCTGTGTGATGGAACTGCAATAGGATGTCTTGGATTTACTGAACCTCAGACAGGATCAGATCCTCGAATGATAAAGACAACTGCCACTTCTGAGGGAGATTTTTATATCTTAAATGGGATAAAGAGATATGTTACCAATGGGAATAAGCCAGGTCATGGGCTCTTTTTTGCAAAGGATGAGACAGGAAGGCTTACTGCATTTGTTGTAGAGAAGCTTGGTGGAGGTTATAAGTACACAAAGCCATGGCGTTTTATGGGGCTTGAGGGGATGAATTGCGTGGATGTTATTCTTAGAAATGTAAGGATTCCAAAGGAAAATATTGTTGGAGAAAAGGGAGACGGATTCCGAATATTACTTAGATGGATATCTACAGAAAGAATACAGCAGGCAGGATACATGGTAGGGCTTGGTCAGGCAGCAATAGAGGAGTCTTTAAAATTCATGAAGAGAAGGAAGGCATCAGGAAAGCCTTTAACACATATGCAGGGGTTTCAGTGGATGATAGCGGAGATGCAGGCAAAGGTAGATGCATGCAGATATATGGCATACAGGGCAGCATGTGCAATGGATGATGGTGAACCATTTCAGGCACTGTCTTCAGAAGTGAAGATATTTGTGGTTCCTACAATACAAGAAGTTGTTAGAATGGCACTTCAGATCCATGGGTCATATGGATATACAAAGGGTTTTAAGATAGAAAGGATATATAGATATGCAGCACATGCAGGAGTTACTGCAAGCAGTACTGAAATAAATAAAACAATAGTAGCAAATTCTTTGATCTCTGGAAGAAAGCAGTCATGAAAAGTATTGGCACATGGTTATTTCTTCTATTTATTCTCTTCCTCTTTTCATGTGCTCCACCAAAAAGAGGTATAGAACAATATCCCAAACCACAACCAGTTATTGTCCCTAAGAAGACATTAATAAATATCCAAGATATAGCAAAAATAGAGGAAATTAATAAAAGGATAGCATTTCTAAAGACCTTAGAAGAGACATCCATCTCTGAAGAAAAGAAAAGACAGCTTATAAGTATAATAAACACATATGAAGTGGTAAAGGGATATATTTCTAAGAAGGAGATTGACCCAGATGAGGCAAAGAAGCTTATAGAACTTTTATATAATTCCTTTTCTTCCTTAGAAATGGGATATACTGAGGCCTTAAAAAAGCCATTAGAAATATCTAAGTTGATAGAAGAAAGAAAGTCTATAATTGAGTCATACAAGGAAGGAAGATATACAGATGTGGTTAATCAATGCCTGGAATTAAAACTGAGATATGGATCTGATATCTTAAGTCCAGATATAGAAGCCATCTTTGCAATTTCTCTTGGAAAGATTGGAATGTTAAAGGAGGCAATAGATGAGGGAGAAAAGGTAATGGAAAAGCTGACTAATGTCCCCTCAAGGGATATGCTTCAGAAGAGTATAGAAGAGTGGGAAAACACCTTAAAGCAGGCAGAAATATTAGCAAAGCCTGAGGGAGAAAAAAAAGAAACACCTGTTAGTTTGGATTTGATAATATCACATGCGAAAAGGCTTATAGAGCAAGAAAACTATGAGCAGGCACTTTCAATACTAAATGAAGTAAAGGAATCAAATGAACAGATAAATGAACTCAAAAATAAGGCAATAGAAGGTATTATAAATAGGGAAAGAAATAAGGCAGCAAAGCTATTCCTTCTTGCAAAAGAGGAAAGGGATATCCAGAAAAAGAAAGAATACCTGGAGAATTCTTATAGGATACTTGAGGCACTCATAGTTCAGTATCCTGAATCCCCTCTTATAAAGAGGGTGGAAGAGAATCTAAAGGAAGTAGAAAAAGAACTTAATAAAATAAGTGTAAGGGGAGAAGAAAAGTGACATATAAAACATTGCTTTTTGAAAAAAGGGATGAGATAGGGATACTTAAATTTAATAGACCAAAGCAGTTAAATGCAATCAATGAAGAAATGATGGATGAGATTGATCACTTCCTGGAAAATATCCCTGAGGAAATAAGGGTTCTTATACTTACAGGTGAGGGAAGGGCATTTGTTGCGGGTGCTGATATAGAATATCTTTCAAAGCTATCACCACTTGAGGCAAGAAGATTTGTAAGGAAAGGGCAGGAACTATTTTTTAAGATAGAAGGACTTCCTATTCCTGTTATTGCATGTGTAAATGGATTCGCATTAGGAGGAGGACTTGAGATTGCCATGTCCTGTGATTTTATATACTGCTCAGAAGATGCAAAGCTTGGGCAGCCAGAGGTAAATTTGGGAATCATGCCAGGTTTTGGAGGGACACAAAGGCTTTCACGCTTGGCAGGAAAGGCAATTGCAAAGGAGCTCTGTATGACAGGAAGGATATTGGATGCAAAGGAAGCAAAGGAGCTTGGTATAGTAAATAAGGTTTTTCCAAAGGAATCTATCTTAGGTGAGACAATAAAGGTAGCAGAGGAAATAGCAAAGAAAGGAAGGGTATCTTTAAGGGCAATAAAAAGAGCAATAGATAGAGGATTTGATCTGGATCTTAGATCTGGATGCTATATAGAGGCAGACAATTTTGCCCTATGCTTTGCAAGTCCAGATGCAAAAGAAGGTCTTACTGCATTTTTGGAAAAGAGGACTCCTCAATTTAAGGGAAAATTGATATAGTAAATAAGGATGGGGATGTAGCTCAGGTGGGAGAGCGGTGCGTTCGCAACGCACAGGTCGGGGGTTCGAGTCCCCTCATCTCCATATTCCTTTCATTTTCATATCTTTTTGCTTCCTTATTGCCTTAATAAACTGGGATAAGTTACAGATCTCAAAATTGATCCTTTCCCTACTTTTTGTTATAGAAAATAAAGTTGTTTACATAATACCAGAAAGAAATGGAATATCAGGATCCACTCTTCTTTAAAATAGCTCTATGGATTTCATTCTCCATATTTTTTACTGGAATAATCTACAAGTTCATAAGATGCCTAACTATAGATAAAGATTTTTTTAAAAAGATTGCCTCTATTGCAAAGGAATTTATCTTAACTTTATTTAGCAGAAAGATATCTCTTATCATATGGATAATCATAAAAGATGTTTTTCTGCAAATGAAGCTCTTTAAAGAATCAAAAATAAGATGGTTAGCCCATATCCTTATTTTCTGGGGATTCATGGGACTCATAATAGAACATGCCCTTGGCAAATTGATATTTCCTAATTATTGTTCCACACTAAATCCATTTATGTTTCTAAGAGATCTTTTCACAGCCCTGGTTATCTCAGGATTGATCACATCTGTTTTAAGAAGAGTGTTTGCAAAAACATTAAGAAGAATAACTAACTTAGAAGATATCATTGCGATTTCCGTAGTGAGTGCCATTGTCCTTTCTGGACTCTTTCTGGAGGTTGGAAAGATTTCATCTTATTCAATCTTTAAAAAAATGGCAGATGAATATGGAGCCCTTGAAGAAGGAAGTAAGGACTTCATATCTCTTGAGGCATATTGGGTAAAGAATTATGGCCTTGTTGTAAAACCAGCTCCATCTTTTAGTAAAGACCTGTTAGAGATGGGAAAAGAGAATCATGAAATGAGCTGTGCATCCTGTCATTCAAATCCAAAATGGGCATTCTTGGGATATGGTATAAATCGTTTGACAAGGCCTGTCCTATTTGAATTGGATAAATCTGGAGGAATAAATCTTCTTTGGTATCTTCACATTATTTTTACCTTCCTGGGCCTTGCATATGTTCCATTTAGTAAGATGTTCCATATAATAACCATACCTCTAAATCTCATCTTAAGGGAAATATCAGAGGATATATCAGATACAGAACTCATCTTTTCCCTTGATGCATGCACCCATTGTGGAATTTGCACAGAAACATGCCTGGTAAATATATGTTTTGAAGAGATTCCAAATGCATATGTCCTTCCCTCAGAAAAGATAAAACCTATAAAGAAATTCTTATTTAAAAAGGAGATGTCTGAGAATGAAGAAAAGATGCTTTTAGAAGGACTTGATATATGCACCAATTGTCAAAGATGCACTG
>JALVZP010000071.1 GCA_027037575.1 Desulfobacterales bacterium
CCTATTCTTAGACGAAATACACAGATTTAATAAGGCTCAGCAAGACTATCTTCTCCCCTATGTAGAAGATGGAACAATTATCCTCATAGGTGCCACAACAGAAAATCCAAGCTTTGAGATAATCCCTCCCCTCCTTTCCCGTGTTCAGGTGTTTATATTCAAGCCATTAGAAAAGGAAGAGATAAAAGAAATATTACTCAGGGCAAAGGATATATTAGGAATTGAGATCAAAGAAGATGCTATAGACCTGATAGCAGATATCTCAAATGGAGATGCAAGACAGGCACTAAGTATCCTCGAGATGGTATATGACTATTATGGAAAAAGACAGATTACAAAGGAGATGGTAAATGCCATAGCCAGCACAAGGCCTATAAGATATGATCAAAGAGGGGATGAACACTATGAAACAATAAGTGCATACATAAAGTCAATGAGGGCTGGAGATGTAGATGCAGCACTATACTATCTTGCAAGGATGGTAGAGGCAGGAGAGGATCCAAAGTTTATTGCAAGAAGGATGATCATATTTGCATCTGAAGATATAGGGATGGCACAGCCAACAGCCTTAGTTGTTGCAAATGAGGTATTTAAGGCAGTAGAGGTTGTAGGATATCCTGAATGTGCGATAAATCTTGCTCACGGAACAGTATATCTTACTCTTGCAAAGAAGGATAGATCTGCCTATGATGCATACAAAAAGGCATTAGAGGATGTAAAGAGATATGGGAATCTTCCTATACCACTTGAATTAAGAAATGCACCTACACAGTTTCTAAAAGAGCTGGGATATGGCAAGGGATATGAGAAGTATCCAAAGGGAAAGAGCCTTCTTCCAGAAAAACTCAAAGGAAGGAGATATTATAGGAAGGATGGAAAAGATATTTAACCTTTCTGATAAGATAAGGTTTGATTGTTCCCCTGATCTTCCTTGTTTTACAAAGTGTTGTGGAGATGTAAATATAGTATTGACTCCTTATGATGTGATCAGGATGAAGAATGCACTTGGCATCTCCTCTGAAGACTTCCTGGAAAGGTATGCAATTATCCTGTATAAAGAGAAGAAGCTTCTTCCTATGGTCCTTCTTAAGATGAGGGAAGAAGATAAAAGATGTCCCTTTATTACTGAAGATGGTTGCAGGATATATGCTGATAGACCATGGGCATGCAGGATGTTCCCATTGGAGTCTTTAAGGGGAAAGAGATACAGGCTTATTACGAATGAAGAGTTCTGCTTGGGTCTTAAGTCAGACAGGGAGTGGAAACTTTCCCACTGGATAATGACACAAGGTGTCAATGAATACGATTATATGAATGAAGATTTTTTTGAGATATTAGATGGGCTAAAGGAGATAGAAAAGGATATTCAGGATACGAATCCGAAGATTCAGGATATGCTTTTTATGAGCCTTTATAATATCGATAAGTTCAGAAGATTTGTAAATTCCACCACCTTCTTTCAAAGGTTTAAAGTAGATAGACACAAAGCGAAAAAAATAATGGAAAGCGATATAGAATTATTTAAATTTGCAATAGATTGGATAAAATTTTGGCTATTTGGAAAACCCACATTAAAGCTTAGGAGCAAGAGATGAAAAGGGAATTAGAGATGATTCCATTAGACTCAGAGATCTTCAAATTTGACTGTCATAAAGGACTTTCCTGCTTTACAGAATGTTGCTCAAAACTGGATCTCCTTTTAACACCATACGATGTGCTGAGGATAAAGAATAGACTGAATATGGATTCAAAAAGCTTTATAGATGAATACACAGACATGGATTTAGAGGATTATCCTCCTTTTCCAATCCTAAAGCTCAAGATGAGAGAAGATGGAAGGTGTCCGTTTTTAAGAGAGGATGGATGCAGTATATACGAAGATAGACCAAGTGCATGCAGACTCTATCCATTGGCAAGGGCATCCATGATAGTTGGTGCTGACAACAAAGAAAGGTTCTTTTTGATAAGGGATGAAAAATGCTTAGGGCTTAATGAGGAGAGGGAATGGAAGATAAAAGATTGGCTAAGACATGAGGGTGTAGAGGAGTATGATAGATTTAACTTTCCCTGGTTTGAGATAGTAACATCCTCAGAAGAACTTCCTGCAGAATCAAGGGAAAGGCTTTTTAAAAAGATGAAGGCATTCTTTATGGCATCGTATGATCTGGATAACTTTAAAAGATTGATTCTAACAGAGAAGTTCTTTCAGATATACAATGTTCCTCCTTCAGTAAGAGAAAAGGTATTTACGGATGAAAAGGAACTCCTCTACCTCTCATTTGAATGGATAAGGTTTGTTCTCTATGGGAAAAGGGGAGCAGTGATAAATCCTATGGATAGATCCCAGGAAATGTAAGTCCTAATTCTTCATCCAAGCCAAACATGATATTCATATTCTGGACAGCATTTCCTGCCTGTCCTTTAACCAGATTGTCTATAACGCTTATTACAATAACCTTCCCGGTTCTTTCATCCAAGTTTGGGCATATATTGCAGAAATTGCTTCCTCTTACATGGGCTGTCTGAAGAAGTGTGCCAGAAGGAAATAACCTTATAAACCTCTCATCCTTATAGAACTCCCTATATGCCTCTAATATGTGTTGAATTGTCCTTCCCTGTTCAATCCTTGCATAGATCGTGCTAAGTATTCCTCTGCACATTGGAACAACATGAGGAGTAAATGTAATCTTTATATCCTTAGCTGAAAGTGAGCTTAGCTCCCTCTCTATCTCATATACATGCTGATGGGATGCAATCCTATATGCATTCATGGAATCATACCTTGCAGGATAGTGAAAAAGTGGATTAGGCCTTTTTCCAGCACCAGATACCCCAGTTTTTGAATCACATATAATAGTTTCCGTATCTATAAGACCTTCCTTTACCAAAGGAGCAATTCCAAGTATGCAGCTTACAGCAAAACATCCTGGATTTCCTACAATCCTTGAATTTTTTATTTCATTTCTATGAAGCTCTGGGAGTCCATAGACAGACTCTTTTAAAAGATCAGGGGAAAGATGTCTCTTATCCCTTCCTATCCTTTCTGCATATCCTGCATATAGCTCAGCAGAGTTGAATCTAAAATCCCCACTATAATCTATTACCTTAACACCTCTACCAAGCCACTTCCTTGCCTCCCTCTGCCCTACCCCATCTGGAGTAGCAAAGAACACAACATCCAGATCCAGATCTTCTATCCTCGGATCCTGAGGACTCATTATCTCCAAATCACATACTCCCTTAAGATGAGGATATAGATCGCTTATCCTTTTTCCTACATCCTCCTTGTCTATAAGTGCCTTTATTTCTACCTCTGGATGTCTGCTCAGTATCTCAATTGCGCCACACCCTCCATATCCTCCTGCACCAACAATTCCTGCCCTGACCATATCTTCCTCCTACACATTAAACCTAAATGTAATAACATCCCCATCTTGGACAATATAGTCCTTTCCTTCAAGTCTCAAAAGTCCCCTTTTCTTGGCCTCAGAGAGGCTTCCACATCTTTCAAGATCTTCAAAGGAAATCACCTCTGCACTTATAAAGCCCCTTTTCATGTCTGTATGTATCTCTCCCGCTGCATCAATTGCCTTTGTCCCTTTATCAACAGCCCATGCCCTTGCCTCCTTTTCCCCTGCTGTAAAGAACATGATCTTTCCCAAGGCATTAAAGGATTCCCTTATAAGACTATCAATCCCAGACTCCTTAAAATTGTATAGCTCCTTGAATTCATTTGCCTCCTCTTCACTCATCTCAGAAAGATCTAACTCAAGCCTTCCTCTTATGGAAAGGATACTGCTTATTGCAATTGGCTCCTTTTTCCAGGAAGGTATGGCATCACTGTCTTCTTCGTTGTTTATCACCAAGATCATGGGTTTTGCACTCAGGAAGGTGAATCCCTTTAGCAACGGTTCTGAAGAAAGCTCTTTCTTCTTCCTCAATGGAATACCCTTTTCAAGCAAATCCTTACATTCCTCAAGAAGCTCCAACTCCATCTTCATATCCTTTTTTCCTTTCCTTATGTCAGAACTTATCTTTTCCATCCTCTTC
>JALVZP010000072.1 GCA_027037575.1 Desulfobacterales bacterium
GTTTTGGTGACCTCTTTTTAATAAGATTAACTGCCTCTTTTACTTTTTCTAATCTGCTAACAATATCCTGCTGTAAGACCTCTCCTTCCCTTTTTCTCATCTCCTGAACAGAATCAAGTGCAGAATCTATAGCAGACCTAAGACCCTCCTTTATCTTTTCCATATCCTTTTCCTTTTGCCTTTGAACAATGACATCCCTTAGATGGCAGAATGTATCCATGCTTATGGAAAACTGTATTGGATAGAGCTCTGATATCCTCTTAAATATCTCCATATATGCCCTTGCCAATGGTTCATTTAGTACGACTTCATATTCTGTCTTTTCTAATACTGGCTCAACCTTAATATATACCTCAATCCTTCCTCTGCTAATCCTTTCTGAAATCCATCTCCTTATGTCCATCTCTATTTCCATGATATCTTGTGGCATCCTGAGGATAATATCCCTGTATCTGCTGTTTAGTGTCTTTATCTCCACATGAAAGATAGAATCCTCTATCTCTACCTCAGACCTTCCATAGCCTGTCATGCTTTTTATCATTTCTTTTTCCTTAACTGCTTTTTATATATCTCCCTGACTTCATTAAAAAGGGGTATCAGCTCCTTATAGTCAGGATATGTCCACTCTAATGGAACAAAGCTCTTTCCCTTATAGATAAGTGTAAGATCTGCATATATCCCATGAGAGAGATATATCCTGTGTGCATAATTTTTTCCTGTAGCCAAAACAAGTCTTTCTAAGCTTATATATCCAGGATCTATATTTACCCTTCTTCTTCCTTGCTCAGAATACTTCTCTTCTACCTGATTTGTATATAGCTTTATGGAGACGAGGGAATCTGGCCTTATAAGCCTCTTAAATGAAACAAATCTTCTATAAAGTGGCCATCCCATCTCTTTTTCATAATATCTGCTTTTGTCAAAAAAAAGTTCAGGACTTATCCAATCCCAATTCCCAAACCTTTCTCTTAGCTCTTCTTCTAATACTTTTTTTACAAGTTCTTTATAAGGAGAGAATATGCTGACAATAAGCTTTACATCCTCTGGTTCCTTAGGCTTACTCATTATATGTCCAGCTCTTCCACTTCAAGTGCATTATTCCTTATAAATTCCCTCCTTGCCTCTACCTTATCTCCCATAAGAATACTAAATATCCCATCTGCCTCTACCATATCCTCTATCTTTACCTGGATTAATCTTCTCTTTTCAGGATTCATAGTTGTTTCCCAAAGCTGTTCAGGATTCATCTCTCCAAGCCCTTTATATCTTTGGATTTCAAGTCCTTTCTTTCCTCTATTTAGAAGTTCATTTAGTAAATCCTCCGCAGTCTCAAACTTTTGTGCTTTATCGTTTCCTGCGAGATAGTATGGACTCCTTTTCAACATAGGATTAAGTCTTTCAAATATATTTTGAAGGATCCTAAACTCTGGATAAGAGAAGAAATCACTTTCTATTTTTATAAGGGATGAGCCATTTTTGTGGTCTATAAGACTTATATTCCAATAATCATGTTCCTCATCCAGATATATATCCACTATCTCAAATCCCCTTTCTGAAAGTCCAGAACTTAACCTTTCCAGAAACATCTTTTCATCCATATCATCTGTTTTTTTTAGATCAATTCTTACAAGCTCCATTAAGAAATCCCTGCTAAAGCCATTTTTTGTCAATTTATTGAGACCTTGATGAAATCTCAGGAGCATCTTTATAAGATCCCCAAGCTCTTCTCCCTCTATTATAGTCCCATCATTTAATTTGACCTTATCTGAGTTTATAATCCTTTCCACAATGAAATTATTAAATTCCTCTTCATCTTTTATAAATATCTCCTTCTTTCTATCCAAGATCCTATAAAGAGGTGGCTGTGCAACATAGAGATGTCCTCTTTCTATAATCTCTGGCATGTATCTAAAGAAGAATGTCAGAAGGAGAGTCCTTATATGAGAACCATCTACATCAGCATCCGTCATGATTATCACTTTATGATACCTGAGCTTATTTATGTCATAGTCCTTGTCACCTATTCCCGTTCCAAGTGCAGAGATAATTGTTCTGATTTCTTCACTTGAAAGAAGCTTATCAAAGCGTGCCTTTTCTACATTAAGGATCTTTCCCCTAAGTGGTAAAACTGCCTGTATTCTTCTGTCTCTTGCCTGCTTTGCTGATCCACCAGCAGAATCTCCTTCTACAATAAAGAGTTCTGTCTTTGCTGGATCCTTTTCCTGGCAGTCTGCAAGCTTTCCTGGAAGGGAATGATCTGAAAGGACACCTTTTCTTCTTGCAAGCTCTTTTGCCTTTTTTGCTGCCTCCCTTGCCCTTGCTGCATCTATTACCTTCTCTAATATGACCTTCAGGACATCTGGATTCTCTTCAAAGAAACTGCTCAGACCTTCATTTACCATTGTCTCTACAATCCCCTTTACCTCTGTGTTTCCAAGCTTTGTCTTTGTCTGGCCTTCAAATTGAGGATTTGGAAGCTTTACACTTATTACTGCTGTAAGTCCTTCCCTTACATCATCTCCAGTAAGCTTAAATTTTATGTTCTTTCCAAGATTGGACTGCTGAAGATAGGAATTTATGGTCCTTGTTAGTGCTGATTTAAAACCTATAAGGTGAGTTCCTCCTTCTGTAGTGTTTATATTGTTTGCGTATGTAAAAACAGTCTCTTTATATCCACTATTGTATTGTATTGCCACTTCCACAATTATCCCATTTCTTTCCCCTGATATGTATATTGGCTTATGAAGGACATCCTTATTCTGATTAAGATATTCTACAAATGATACAATCCCACCTTCATACAGAAATTCCTTTTTCTTTCCAGTCCTTTCATCCAGGACCTTTATGTAAATTCCTTTTGTGAGGAAGGCAAGCTCCCTCATCCTCTTGGAGATGATCTCAAAGTCAAATCTGGTTGTCTCAAATATCTCCTTATCCGGCTTAAATCTTATCCTTGTTCCTGTTTTATCTGTTTCTCCCTTTATTATTAGATCTGTCTTTGGCTCTCCCCTTTCATACCTCTGATAATATATCTTTCCATCTCTGTAGACCTCTACTTCCAAGAATTCAGATAGGGCATTTACTACAGAAACTCCTACTCCATGAAGACCTCCTGCTACCTTATACACATTATTGTCAAACTTTCCTCCTGCATGAAGTTTTGTCATAACAATCTCTAATGCTGGCCTTTTTTCTGTCTCATGCAGATCTACTGGTATTCCCCTTCCATTGTCTTGAACAACAATACTTTCATCAGGAAGTATATGAACAATTATACTATCACAAAAGCCTGCCATCGCCTCGTCTATGCTATTGTCTACAACCTCCCAAACAAGGTGATGAAGCCCCTCTATACCAGTATTTCCAATATACATGGCAGGCCTTTTTCTTACACCCTCAAGCCCTTCTAATACCTTTATCTTTGTTGCATCATATCTTTCTTCTATTTTCTTCTCCATACCTATATCCTCATTGGCATTATTAGTGAAATGTAGTAAGGGTCTTCATCTCCTGTAATAATACAAGGTCTTTCCTTATCTATAAATCCTAAATTCACAAATTTACTTTCCATTGGCTGAATTGCATCCAAGAAGAACTTTGGATTAAAGGCAATCTTCATCTCTTCTATCTCTTCTCCTTCACTTTCCACATCTATCTTTTCATGAGCTTCCCCTAACTCGGGATTAGTAGAGATAAGTTCAATCTTTTCTTTATTTATAATGAATATTACTGCCCTATAGGCATCTGTTGTGAAGATAAGCATCCTTCCAAGTGCATCAATAAATTTATTTCTTTCAATTTTTATTAAAAATTTGCTTTCTTTTGGTAATGCATTTTCATATTGTGGAAACTTTATATCCAGAAGTCTTATTATTAGCACCCTATTGTCTTTTTTTACTATAAGATCCCTATCCTTAAGTGCAATGCTTGCAGATCCTCCTTCTTGAGCCATCTTATTTATCTCTACCATTCCTTTCTTAGGAACAAATATGCCTTCTTTTAAATCAATTGCCTCTATTCCCGGTATCTTTTTATCTATTAGAGAAAGCCTGCTTCCATCTGTAGCTACAAATCTCAAAAATATGTCATTATCCTTCTCCTTTTTCTCAACAAAGATGCCTGAAAATTTATATCCCATCTCCTCTACTGAACTGACATTATATATAGTTTTCTTTATCATCTCCCTCAGATCAGATGCCTCTATTTCAGTATATTCTAATTGTTCCGGCTCTGCTGTTAAGATAAATTCTTCTGGTGGGAGGAATGCAAGCTTAAATTCAGTATTTCCATCAGATATAAATACCCTTTGATTTTCCTCTTTTTTTACATGGAAGATATCTCCTTTACTTTTTCTCAGTATCTCAAGCAGCTTTTTTGCAGGTATAGCTGCACTTCCTTCTGAGAAGACTTCTGCAGGTAATGTCTCCTGAAAAGAAATTTCTAAATCAGTGGCAAATATCTTTATATGATCCTCCTCTGAAGAGATAAGGGCAGTAGAAAGTATTGGCATATTACTTCCTTTCTCTGTAACAGAATATGCCCTTGATATACTTTTTAAAAATGGATCTCTTTTTATTTTGAATTCCATATTTTACCCCTTATTTCCGGATTTTTTGAAAGAATACTCTATAAGTATAGGATAAAACTGTAATAAAAGTAAAGAAAAGGTTGGTTTACAAAATTGTAAAAACAAAGAAATATTTTTGACAATTTTGTTAAAAATAAGAGAATAGATATGTAATATCTTTGTAGAGTAATGGGGATGGCATAGTTTTTGCTGAAAAGAAAGATATAAAAATTAGAATTTCTTGAGAGGAGGTATAAGGATGTCAGCTTTAACAGGATTTAACAGTGGTGATACAGCATGGATGATTGTTGCAACCGCTTTAGTAATGTTAATGACTATGCCAGGACTTGCCATATTCTATGGTGGTCTTGCAAAAAGGAAGGATTCTATTAATACCATAGCAATGAGTCTTATCAGCTACTGTCTTGTAAGCTTTCTTTGGATAGCATATGGGTATACTTTTACATTCTCAGGAGATTGGAAAGGCATAATAGGCAATCTTAATAAAGTATTTCTTTGCCACACAAACTCCTTATATAACGCCATCCCGGAAGGACTATTCTGCGTATATCAGCTTACCTTTGCTGCTATTACAGTTGCACTAATTAGTGGGGCATATATTGAAAGGATAAGCTTTTCTGCATGGACATTATTTGTAATACTCTGGACAAGTTTGGTGTATATCCCTATTGCCCATTGGGTCTGGGGTGGAGGTTTTTTGGCAAAGATGGGTGTTCTTGATTTTGCTGGAGGGATAGTTGTCCACCTTACTGCAGGAATTGCAGCACTAATTGGTGTTCTGATCTTGGGAAAGAGAAAGGATACTACCTTGGCTCCACACAACCTCATCTTAGTAGTTATAGGAGCTGGACTTCTCTGGTTTGGGTGGTTTGGATTTAATGCAGGTTCGGCAATCTCAGCAAATGGCATAGCTGTTCAGGCACTTATAAATACAAATACTGCCGCTGCTGTAGCTGCTCTGGTCTGGATGTTTATAGAATGGATCACTACAGGAAAACCTACTGTCTTGGGGCTTGCATCTGGAATGATTGCAGGACTTGCTGCTGTAACACCAGCATCTGGATTTGTAAATGTCATAGGCGCAATAGTAATTGGAGCAGCTGCAGGAGCAGCCTGCTATTTCTGTGTCTCTAAGGTAAAACCAATCTTTGGATATGATGATGCATTAGATGTATTTGGTATCCATGGAATAGCAGGTATTCTTGGAACAATACTTACAGGCATATTTGCTGATCCAAAGATAAATTCTGCAGGGAAAGGGCTCCTTTATGGGAATTCCAAACAATTTTTGATTCAGCTGCTTGCAGTATTTCTGTGCTTGGTATATGTAGCTATAGTAACAGGAATAATCTTTTTGATTATTCGTGTCTTTACAAGGATTAGGGTATCAGAGGAGGAAGAGATTGCAGGACTTGATATAAGTGAGCATGGAGAGGAGGCATATAATCTATGAGAAGGACTGGTATAGCCATAGTAATTATAATCCTTTCTGTTAGCTCTTATGCAAGTGCAAGGCCCTCTTTTGAGCTTTCAACAGATTTCCTTAGCCAATATATATGGAGGGGATATGCCCTAAGCTATGATAGTATGGTAATTCAACCTTCCTTTACAATTTTGTATAAAGGGATTTCCTTAAATATTTGGGGAAACTTTGATACAGACGAATACATAAGAGAGGATGCTGAGTGGAATGAAACAGACTATACTTTTTCTTATAGCAGGGATCTGCTTCCTTTTTTAAGCCTTACCTTTGGAAGCATATACTACGAACTGGATGAGACAGAGGATTCCTTTGAGATATTCAGTGGAGTCTCTTTTGATCTCAATTATTTAAGTTTAGGATTTACTGTATACAGGGAAATATCCCATTATCCTGGATGGTGGCTCCAGTTTGATTTATCAAAGAGCATAGAGCTTCCTTATGGAATGGGCCTGGATACAGGACTAACACTTTATTATCAAGACTCTGACGACGAGGGTTCATACCCTGATCCAGATGATCCAACTGATTCATTTAGTGGTTGGCAATCAGGGCTTATATCAGTAACATTAGATATTCCTTTTTCTGAAAGGATTACAGTATCTTCAAAGCTGATGTATTCTTTTCCTTTATCAGGAAAGGCATCAAAAGAAATAAAGATGCTTTCCTGGCAAAGGGATGACAATTTTGTCTATGGTGGAATTGGAATTACCGTTAATTTTTAGAGATGATAAAAGAGCTTAAAAAAAGAAAAAAAGAGATTTTCTCAGATTTCCTGAAGGGAAAAATAAATGCAATAGGAGAGGAGTATTCTAATCTCATAGATGAATATTTTAGAGGCACCTTTTTGGCTGAGCTAAGATCTCCTTATGCAATAATTGCACTTGGTGGATATGGAAGAAAGGAGATGTGCCTCTTTTCAGATGTGGATGTAGTATTTCTGTTTAAGGATAAGATAGGAGAAGATTCAGAAAGGCTGATACAGGATGTGATATATCCTCTATGGAACATAAAGATGGACATAGGATATTCAGTCCATACTATAAAAGAATACATTGAGCTAATCAAAGATGATCACAGGGAATTTACATCTGCATTAGATGCAAGATTCATATGTGGTCAACCACAAATATATTTTGATTTCATAGAACTTTTCAGGAAGAAAATTATAGCAAAATCAAAAGAAAAAATCATATCAGATCTTATAAAAAAGAGTGAGGAAAGACATAAGAAATACGGGGATTCCTCCTATATGTTAGAGCCTCATCTTAAGGAAGGGAAAGGAGGATTAAGGGATTATCACATAATGAGATGGATTGCAAAGCTAAATTCTCCTATAGATTCCATAATAGATCTTGAAATATATGGTTATCTTCCTCACAAAGGATATGAAACACTTTTAAATATCTTGGCATTTTTGTGGAGGGTAAGGAATTACCTCCATTATGTATCCAAGAAAAAGAATGACAGGCTATATATGGAATATCAGAAAAGAATTGCAAAGATGATGGGATTTAGAAGAGAGGATGGAAAAAAACTTGTTGAGGTATTCCTAAATGAGCTTCACCAAAAGATGGATATGTTAAAGGATATGTATATTAGTTTTCTTATTGAGCATACCTCTAAGAAGAAGGAAAAGAAGATAAAGGAAACCAGCATAGAGGAGATAGAGATAAGAGACAATCTTCTTTATTTTAGATCTTCAGAGGACATATTAAAGAATCCTCATCTGCTCATAAAGATATTTGAAGAAAGCCAGAGACTTGATATTCCATTAAGTGCAGAGGCAAAGGCATTAGTAAAAGATTTTCTTTTCTTAGTAGATGAAAATTTTAGAAAATCAAAAGATGTAATAAAGTCTTTTGAGAGAATTCTTCTATCTCCTCAATCTGCCCATGATGTCTTAGAAGATATGATATATTCTGGGCTCCTTCAAAGACTTATTCCTCCTTTTGAAGGAATAGTAAGTCGCGTTCAATATGATGAGTATCATATATACCCTGTAGATAAGCATAGTCTTCAGACATTAAAGAATATAAAAGGGTTTGAAAATAGCAAAGATCCTCTTTATTCAAGAATATATAAAGAAATCAAAGATAAAAGGCCTCTTTTTTTTGCAGCACTCCTTCATGATATAGGGAAACAATTTAGGACAGCAAACCATTCAAAAAAAGGTGCATTAGTTTCAGAAAAGATCTTAAAACAGCTTGGCTATGATGAAAAAATAATAGAGGAAGTCAAATTTTTGATAGAAAATCATCTTTTTCTTCTTAAGACTGCCACGAGGAGGGATATTACTGACGAAGAGACTGCTATATATTGTGCACAAAATATAGGGGATATTCAAAGACTAAAGGAGCTATATCTTCTATCTGTTGCAGATTCTATGGCAACAGGCCCTTCTATATGGAATGACTGGACAGAAGATCTTCTTAGAAATCTATTTTTAAAGGTTCTAAATATTATGGAAAGAGGGGAGATTGCATCTAAGGAGTCTTTAAAGATTATAGAAGAGAAAAGGAATAGGATTAGCGAGATTGTAGAAGCTCCCTTAAAAGAATTGATAAATTACATGTCTCCAAGATATCTACTCAATGTCTCTGAAGAAGAGATAAAAAAACATATAGAACTATATAAGAGACTAAATGGTAATCCATTTGTATGGGAGATGACAGGAAATAGCACGCCAGATGTAAGAACAATTACTATCTGTGCACATGATAGGCCTGGTCTTTTTTCCAAGATTACAGGAGTCCTTACTTTAAACAACATAGATATATTAGAGGCACAGGTATTTACATGGAGAAATAATATCGCCTTAGATATTATAAAAGTTAGGCCCCCTTTAGATAGGATACTTGAAGACGAAAGATGGGAAAAGGTAAAAAAAGATCTTGAAGATGTCCTTAAAGATAAGTTAGATATAAAAAATGCTATAAAGGATAAATCAGTATTTTATAGACCAAAAATAAGATCTCTTTCTAAGAGGCCAAAGAAAGTGATTATAGATAATAGGACTTCCAGCTTTTTTACAATAATAGAGGTTCATGCACCTGATTTTATGGGCCTTTTATATAGAATTACAAATGCCATATTCAAATGTGGTCTTGATATATGGTTCGCCAAATTGGCAACAAAAGTAGATCAGGTGGTTGATATATTCTATGTAAGGGATCTGGATGGTCAAAAGATCAGTGATCAAAGATATATTAAAAAGATCAAATCAGAGATAGAAAAAGTTATTTAAGGGGGAGAAAATGAGAAAAGTAGAAGCAATTATTAAGCCTTTTAAATTAGATGATGTTAAAGAGGCATTAAATGAGATTGGGATACAGGGAATGACAATTACAGAAGTAAAGGGTTATGGGAGGCAAAAAGGACACAAGGAAGTATATAGGGGAGCAGAATATGTAGTAGATTTTATACCAAAGATAAAAATTGAGGTTGTGGTGGAGACAGAGATGGTAGAAAGGGTAATAAACACAATTCAGAAGGCTGCCTATACAGGAAAGATTGGGGACGGAAAGATATTTGTCATCCCAGTAGAGCAGACTGTTCGTATAAGGACAGGGGAAAGAGGTAAAGATGCCCTTTAAATTTTAGAAAAAATAAAGGAGGAGGTTTTTATTATGACACCAAAGGAAGTTATAGAAATGGCAAAGGAAAATGATGTAAAGGTCGTAGATCTCAGGTTCATGGATCTTCTGGGAACATGGCAGCATTTTTCTGTTCCAATAAGAGAACTTACTGAACAGAGCTTTGAGGATGGATTCGGTTTTGATGGCTCCAGTATAAGGGGATGGCAGTCCATTCACGAAAGCGATATGCTTGTTATTCCTGAGCCTGAGACAGCGAGAATAGATCCTTTTTATAGAGAACCCACACTTGTTCTTATAGGAAAGATTGTTGATCCAGTAACAAGAGAATTATATTCAAAAGATCCAAGGAATGTTGCAAAAAAGGCAGAACTTTATTTAAAAAGCACAGGAATAGGTGATGTGGCATATTTTGGACCAGAGGCGGAATTTTTTATCTTTGATGATATTAGATATGATTCAGGGGCAAACTTTTCTTTTTATTTTATAGATGCAATTGAAGGAATATGGAATTCTGGAAGGGAGGAAGATCCAAATTTAGGATATAAGTTGAGGCATAAAGAAGGATATTTCCCTGTTCCACCTGCAGACAAACTTCAGGACATAAGATCAGAAATGATGCTTATACTTGAGTCCTTGGGGATAGAGGCAGAATGTCATCACCATGAGGTTGCTACTGCTGGTCAGGGTGAGATTGACATGAGATTTAAGCCACTTGTTCAGATGGGAGACCAGCTTATTTGGTTCAAATATGTTCTCAAGAATGTTGCTGCCAGGCATAATAAGACAGTAACATTTATGCCAAAGCCCATATTTGCAGACAATGGAAATGGAATGCATACACACTTTAGTATATGGAAAGAAGGGAATCCTGTATTTGCAGGCGATAAATATGCAGGACTTTCCCAGGAGGCTTTATATGCAATTGGTGGAATACTGAAGCATTGTGCAGCGATATGTGCATTTACAAATCCAACAACAAACTCCTATAAAAGGCTTGTTCCTGGATTTGAGGCACCTGTGAACCTTGCATACTCTCAGAGAAACAGAAGTGCTGCTGTTCGTATCCCAATGTATTCACCATCACCAAAGGCAAAGAGGCTTGAATTCAGGTGTCCTGATCCATCCTGCAATCCATATCTTGCATTCTCTGCAATGCTCATGGCAGCAATAGATGGGATAGAAAACAAGATAGATCCAGGTGAACCACTTGACAAGGACATATACTCACTTCCTCCAGAAGAGCTTGCAAAGGTTGGGACGACCCCTGGTTCACTTGAGGAGGCAATTGAGGCATTAGAAAAGGATCATGAATTCCTGATGAAAGGAGATGTATTTACTCAGGATCTGATTGAAACATGGATTTCTTGGAAGAGAGAAAAAGAAATAGATGAGCTCAGACTAAGGCCTCATCCTTACGAATTCTTCCTCTATTTTGATATTTAATCTGTGATTTGATATAAGGGTAGTGGCCTCTAAGGCTGCTACCCTTAATCATGTTCAAGGACATATTCTCCATATTTTCAGAAGCCTGCAAAAAAAATCCCAAAAAGATTGCCATTGTCTATATTGGGAGTGAATGGACATATAGTGAACTTTTAGAACTTGTAAAGAGATTCTCCCCTTCCCTCTCTAAGATAGGCGTAAAAAAGGGAGAAAGGGTCCTTATATATCTCCCAAACTCTCCACAATGGATAATATCCTGGTTTTCTATTGCAAAGCTTGGTTCCATATCTGTCCCTATATCTCCTATATATACCCCTTCGGATATAGAATACATCGCAAAGGATTGTATGGCAGAGACAGTAATCTGCTTGGACACAAACTTCAGATACATATACCAGATTATGGAAAGGACACCAATAAAGAGGGTAATCGTTACCAACATTGCGGATATGCTTCCTTTTTGGAAAAGGATCATAGGAATCTTAATCGATAGGATACCAAGGGGAAGAGTTGCAAAGGAGAGGAATATATTTTGGTTTAAAGAACTTCTTGACGACTCAAAGGAGGAAGGTATAGGGGAATCAATTGATCCAAAAGAGCTTGTAGCAATATTTTACACAGGTGGAACAACAGGACTCCCAAAGGGAGTCCCATACTGCCATGCATTTATCTATGAGGTAGCATATTGGCAGAGAAGGCTTAGAAGATACATCCCGGAAGGAGAAGACATAATTGTTCAGGGAAGCCCACTTTTTCACAGCTTTGGAATGGCAATGGGTATGAGCTCTATATTCTTTGGAGACAAAATGCTACTTCTTCCAAGGGTAAATTTGGATGCACTCTTTGCACATATAGAAAGATACAAAGCAAAGTCCTTCTTTGGCGTTCCAGCACTTTTTAAGATGATATTAGATCATGAAAGAATAGACTTTTACGATCTTAGCTCACTCAAGTATTGCTGTTCTGGAGGGGATGCACTTCCAGTAGAGACAGCAAGAAGGTGGAAAGAGAAGTTTCATGTCCCACTTTATCAGGGATATGGATCAACAGAAACTGGTGGGATATCTGGAGTAATGATGGGGGAGGATCCACCTGAAGGAAGCTGTGGAAAGGTGCTTCCATATCAGCAGATAAGGTTTAATGAGGAAGGGGAGCTTCTTGTATCATCAGAGAATATGCCAAAGTATTATTGGAATAAGCCAGAAGAGACAAAGAGGTGCTTTATAGAGATAGATGGGAGGATCTGGTATAGGACAGGAGATATAGTCAGGATAGATAAGGATGGATGGGTATTCTTTGTGGATAGGACATCTGACATTATAAAACACAAAGGATACAGGGTTTCTTGTTCAGAGATAGAGTCTGTTCTTCAAAGCCATCCTGCTGTCCTTCTTGCATGTGTCGTAGGGATTTCTGACAAGGATGTGGGAGAAAAGATAAAGGCATTTGTGGTTCTAAGGGAGGATGTGAAGGGAGTGAGCGCATATGATCTGATAAAGTGGTGTAAGGAAAGGCTTACATACTATAAGGTTCCGCATATCATAGAGTTTAGGGATATGCTTCCAAGATCAAAGGTAGGAAAGCTCCTTAGAAAGGAGCTAAGGGATTGGGAAAGGAAAAGGCTTTCTAATACTTAATAAACTGCTTTCCAGAGGTTCCACACACTGGACACCTTTCAGGCAATGTTCCATCAGAGATGTATCCACAGACAGGGCATATATAATAAG
>JALVZP010000073.1 GCA_027037575.1 Desulfobacterales bacterium
CTATTAATCTCTTCATCCCTATAAGCCAATATCCTCCATCCTCACTTGGCCCAATGACAAGATCATACTTTTCAAGTCTATTAAATGCCTCCTCTATGTATTCTGCTCTTAGTCCATATATGTCAGTTCCTATGAGAACGATCTTCTCATATCCCCTTCTTATCCCCCAATCAATTGCATCCCTCATAGATCTTCCAAGATCATCATCAGATTGAGGAACAAATATTATGTCCCTCCCAAGCCATCTTCTAAGAAGTTCCTTTGATCCTCCCTTATAAAAAAATGCAATATCTGATATGGATGAGATCCTCCTTGCCTCCTTAACAATATCCTCTGTAAGCCTTCTCTGTAGATCTGCAGAACCTACAGGGCCTAAATGTGGGATAAGCCTTGTTTTTACCTTTCCAGGAAGGGGATACCTCCCAAATATTATTAATAGAGAGGGCAGGCCTTTCCAATACATTCCCTGTTCAGTTCCTTCTGCTCACAGCTTAGTTTGTATTCTGCCTTTAACCCTATTGGCAGATATCTTTCTGAAATTTCTGCTGCCTTTTTAAGTGCAAGGTAGGAATCCCTTTGACAGCATCTTGCTGCCTTAAATCTTGCAATCTCCTTCAGTGCCTCAAGTGTTGCATTCTGCGATATTTTCCTTTCCTTTGGGGTAAGAGGAGTAGCTCCCAATATTATGCTAAATGCGATCCCAACTCCAATAGCAGCACCGCATGCTCCCATAAATGCACAGTATCCACCAGTTACTGTATTTCCCCTATCAATACCTGTCTGTATTGAAAGCTCATCTATCTCTCCACCAAGATTCCTGTATGTAGCAAGTATAATACCAGGAACAATTGCATGATGCTCTGGTCCATGCATGGGAATACGGGGATGAGAGCGTATTACCTCAAGTAGCTTTATCATGTCTGTCTCCTTTGTGTTCAGACAGATAGACTCTATTATCTCCTTTGCATCTCCTTTATGGCATTCATCACATACATAGTGTCCATTTTCGCAGACGCTGTTTGTAAGGAAAGTTCTTTGACAAAAAACACATCTTAGCTCAACCTGCTTGGGAAGATATGTAACTGGTGCGCCACAAAGAAGACATCCATTCCCAGATATATCTGAGACAACAGGGCTTATCAGACCTTCAGGTATACAGCAGCATGTGTTTTCTGCCTCTATGTTTGTAACATTCCCATATTCATCCAGGACAAAGATCTGATCTCCAAGTATATCTGCATCATCCTCTGATATCTGAGATACCTCTCCTGCATAGAGGATATCTCCCTTTTCTGTAACAATATATGGAAGTGGCCCCCTATAGATTACCCTTATCTTTTTATCTGATCTTGGCTTTTTTGCCTGAAATGTCAGGGAATAGAAGATGTGTCCGTGAACCTCCCTATAGGGGAATCTCTTGATTAAAGTAAAGCTACTAAAGCCTGTCTCATATATGATGGACATAAGATGCCTCTGTGTTAAAGCACCTGCAATGCATTCTCCACGAAGGGTTTCATCATTTTTTATAGAAGGATCAGGCTCTTCTTCACATACCACATCTGATATAACAAGCCTTCCTCCTGGCTTGAGAACCCTGTATATCTCAGAAAATGCCTTCCTTTTATTTACAGAAAGGTTCATGACACAATTTGATATAACAAGATCTACAGAGCTATCCTCTAAGGGAAGATCCTCTAAGTATCCTTTTCTAAATTCCACATTTTCATAGCCAAGATTCTTTACGACCCCTTCTTTTGCCCTATTGGCTACCTCAAGCATCTCATCCAGCATATCTACTCCAATAACCTTTCCCTTTGGCCCTGTAAGCCTTGCTGCTATGAAGCATTCAACACCTGTTCCACATCCAAGATCTACAATCACTTCACCCTTTTTTATGTCTGCATCAAGGACAGGGCTTCCACATCCATATCCCCTGAACCTAAATTCCTTTGGAATATGGCTTAAAAGCTCAGGATCATAACATACAGGATTAAGTATGTCTGCCTTTTTGTCTCCAACTGCCTCTGAATAAAAAGACTTTATTGTGCTAAGGCTGTTTTCACCTGCAGTTGCAAGAAGGCAGTTTGGATGAACAAGTGCTACTTTTCCATGGGCTCCACAGCTTTCAAGTATCTCTCCCATCCTAAGCCTTATCTTTGGAACACCATCCTCTACTTGTCTTACAGATCTTGCTTCCTTTGCTATAAGCCAAAGGACTATCCTTTCATAAAGTGGGATATACGGGTCATCTCCTATGAATGTCCTTTTATGTGTATAGCTATGATCTAAGTCTCCTCCTCCAAGTATAAACCTGAATGGAGAATCCATATCCTTTGCTGTTGCTGAACGTATCTCATTCAGGATAGGGCTATTCTTCCATGCATGTTCAAGTCCATTTTTTAGATCTGTGGAAAGCTCTTCCATCCCAATTAGTGCAGCAGATGGATAAAGTTTATCATCAGGCCCTATTGCAAGAGATTCCCATCCTGCTGTTGTTCCATCATGTATTGTTCCAGAAGGGGCAAATACCTGTGTCTTAAATGATTCTATATTGTCTATCATTATTCCCCTTTCTTCTGCAATTCGAGCTGCCTTAACGAAATTTTCAAATATGAGATCCGTAGGGGCGAAATCCTCCTCTTTTCCCCTTCCTCTAATAAAATACCACATAAAGTGGACATTCTTTGCACCAACCTCTGATGCAAGCTCTACTATATAGGGCATATCAGATGCATTTTCTTTTGTAACACATATAGAGAGAGTAAAAGGAAAATCCCTTTCCTTAAGCCAGAGAAGATTCTTTATCAAGTGGGAAAAGGTTCCCTTTCCCCTGATCTTATCATGCCTTTCCTCTTTCCCATCAACACTTATCTGGAGGTGGAAGTGATCAGGATCCATCCACCTTTCCTTTAGCACCTTAGAAAGATTCATCCCGTTTGTAAGGATACAAAGATGCACATCCTTAAAAGACAGTATGTGATCAATGATCTTTTCTATCTCAGGATGGACAAACGGTTCTCCCCCTGTAAGGACAAACACATTACATCCTAAGGAATATGCCTCATCTGAAAGCTGAATGATCCTTTCTGAAGAAAGCTCAATCCTATCCTTTGGTGAGCAGGAAAATAGACAATGGGAGCATGAGAGATTGCACCTATTTGTTATATGAAACCAGAGCTCCTTTATCTTGTCCAATCTCAGGTATCTTGAACGACCTTCATATGAAAATGACTTCAGGGAAGGAAGGCTGTGGAGGAATCTTAAAACAAATGGATCTCCATCAGGAGATATCCCTCTTTCTAAGTCCTGAAGTATCCTATCTCCATGGCTGTTTGGGACAAACCAATTAGGCTCCTCTTTGCTTAGGTATATGGTAGTATCTTCATACAGAAGACGAACCCATCTCTCAGGCTCAAATCTCATCTTCTCTTCTCCTTAAATTTTGAATTGAATATAATGCACAAATTTCTTTTGTTTTGCAAACAAAAATATCTATGATAATATTCTTTTACCATGAAAAAGATTATTGGTGTAATTGGAGCAGGAAGGGCAGAAAAGGATATCCTTCTTATTGCAGAAGAAGTAGGAAGACTTATTGCAAAAAGCGGTGCAATACTTGTTACAGGTGGCCTTTCTGGTGTTATGGAGGCAGCATCTAAGGGAGCATATATGGAAGGTGGAATAACAGTAGGGATACTTCCTGGAATAAGAAAAGAGGATGCAAATCCATATGTGCTAATTCCCATTTCTACTGGAATGGGAGAGGCAAGAAATGCAATTATTGCAAGAGCATGTGATTCTCTTATAGCAATTGGTGGGGAGTATGGGACACTAAGCGAGATTGCATTGGCACTAAAGATGGGGAAAAAGGTAATTGGAATAAGAAGCTGGGATATACCTGGAGTAATAAAGGTAAAGGATCCAAAAGAGGCAGTAGATGAGGCATTGAAATGAAAAGGATAAGGGTAGGAATAATAGCTGGAGGATGGTCTTCTGAAAGGGAGATCTCTTTAAAGAGCGGGAAGGCAGTATATGAG
>JALVZP010000074.1 GCA_027037575.1 Desulfobacterales bacterium
GGAAGAAGACTAAAGGAGCTTAAGCCAGAGGTACTGATCGTTGGAGTAGAGCCTTATATAGGGCATAAGATACAGGGTTTAAAGAATATGAAGGAATCTTATGCGCCTGGCATATTTGATAGAAGGTATGTGGACAGAATCATAAACATAGAGGATGAAGAAGCATTTGAGATGGCAAGACTTCTGGCAAAGGAGGAAGGTCTTTTTGTTGGGATGAGTTCAGGTGCAGCAATGAGTGCTGCATTAAGGATTGCTGAAGAGATAGAAGAAGGAAACATAGTTGTAATATTTCCTGATGGTGGTGAAAGATACCTAAGCACACCACTTTTTGATACGAAGAGAAGCACAGGCATATACTTTTACAACACATTGTCTCATAAGAAGGAGGAGTTTGTTCCAATAGAGGAAGATGAAGTAAGGATCTACACTTGTGGCCCTACTCTCTGTAAATACTTAGATCTTAATCAATGCAGAAGGTTTGTTTTCTCTGATCTCGTAAGGAGATACCTGGAATTTAAGGGATACAAGGTAATAAATGTCATGAATGTTACAGACCTGGATGAGAGCACCATAAAAGGAGCAGAAAAAGAGGGGATTTCCTTAGAGGATTTTACAAATAGATATTTTGAGGCATTTTTGGAAGACTTAGAGAGGCTTGGTATAAAAAAACCAGAATATATCCCAAGGGCAAGTGAATATGTAGAAGACATGATCCAGCTTACAGAAAAGCTGGTTGAAAAAGGTTTTGCTTATGAAAAATTCAGATCCATCTATTTTGATGTATCCAGATTAAAAGATTATGGCAAATTATCCAAAATTGATTTAAATAGAATCCAAATTGGAAAAACAGTGGATTTGGAAAGATATGAAAAGGATAATCCAAGGGATTTTACACTCCTTAAGAGATGCACCTTAAGGGAGCTAAAGAAAGGGATATTTTTTAAGACAAGATGGGGGAATATTATCCCAAGCTGGCATATGGAGTGTGCTGCTATTGTGCTTAAGTTTATGAATGGGAGGTATGATATTCATATAGGAAGCATTGAGCTTTTATTCCCACATCATGAAAATATACTTGCAATTGGAAAGGCACTATTAAAGGATGGAATGGCAAGATATTGGCTTCATAACGAGATAGTAAAAGGAGGAGAGCTTAGTATCAGGGATGTACTGGAAAAAGGATATGAGGGAAGGCATATCAGATATCTATTTCTAAGCAGACACTACAGGAAATCCTTTCACTTTAAATGGGAAAAGCTTGATGCATCAAAAAATACCATAGCCCATATAGATCAATTTGTTCAGAGGCTTTATATTTATAAACAGATCCATAAAGATAAAAAATGGGAAGAATATAGAGAAAAAGATATTGATCAAATGATTTATGATCTTAGACATTCCTTTGTAAAGAGTATGGACAATGATCTTAATACACCTAATGCGATTGCTACCTTATTTGGATTTGTTAGAGAAGTAAATAAGCTGATAGACAAAAAACTACTCCCAGTAGAAAAAGTAGACGATGTTATAAGTGTTTTAAGTCAGCTTAATTCTGTATTGAATATAATAAATTTAAAGCCACCAGAGATAGAAGAGGATGAAGAGATATTAAAGATAATAAGAGAAAGGGAAATAGCAAGAAAGAATAAAGATTGGGAAAGGGCAGATCAATTAAGAGAAGAACTTAGAAAAAGAGGCATTGAACTCATTGATACAAAAGATGGAACTATTTGGAGAAGAATAGAATAAGATTATTCTTCTTTAGGAACCATATTCTTGCATGGATGAAGGAACATAGGCCACTGACTCTTATTTCCATCCCAGGGATCTGATTTGCAGAATCCCAGGCTATGTGGACTATTATGGCCATATTTATTTTCAAAATAAGAGAAGTGCTTACATAAAATACATCTAACCATTGAGCTTATTTTTCTTCTTTCTTCTCTCATAGCAAAATAAAAAATGGCGGAGAGAGAGGGATTCGAACCCTCGGTAGGGGTTTTAGCCCCTACACTCGCTTAGCAGGCGAGCGCCTTCAGCCAGACTCGGCCATCTCTCCGCAACGGAGGGAGAGGGATTCGAACCCCCGGAGGGCTTTTTAAACCCTCAGCGGTTTTCAAGACCGCCGCCTTAAACCACTCGGCCATCCCTCCGCTTTTTATTTTAATCTGTTTTAATAATATTTCAAGTGCTTTTATAAACCTGCTTCTTTCCTTCTGTAACTACATTTTTGAATTCTTTATTTCCGCTTTATCTTAAATCTTTAATAGGCTCCTTCTCCTGTAAAAATTACTTTTATTGTTTTAATAAGAATTACTATGTCAAGCCACAAGCTCCAATTTCTTACATACCAGACATCCAGAGCAACTCTTTCTTTATAAGTAAGATTATTTCTTCCTGAAACCTGCCAGAGTCCTGTAATTCCAGGAGGAATTCTTAAATAATAAGCACTTAACTCTTTGTAATATCTATCAAGTTCCTGCTTTGTAACAGGTCTTGGACCTACTATACTCATTTCTCCTTTAAGGACGTTTATTATTTGTGGGAGTTCATCAAGGGATGTTCTCCTTAAAAACTTACCAACCAGAGTAATTCTTGGATCATCTTTAAGTTTATATTTTTCCTCCCATTCCTTTTTTGCTTTAGGGTCTGTATCAAGAAGCCTTTTTAATCTCTCCTCAGCATCCTCATACATTGTCCTGAATTTGTAACATCTAAATATCCTCCCATTCTTTCCTACCCTTTCCTGGTAGAATATTATAGGACCTTTTGAATTGATTTTTATTGCAATGGCTATAAGAATCATGATTGGAGTAACAAGAAAGAAGATGACTATAGAAAGGATATAGTCAAATACCCTTTTTATAAGATAATTTAGCGGGAAATCCAGGTTATTCTTTATTTCCAGGCAAAAGATCTCTTCTCTTAGAAAATATCTTGGTTCCATAATCAATGGAATTCCATTTATACTCGGAACATAGATTACATTTTCTAATAATCTGTGTATTCTATTTATCAGGTTTGAAAGCTCTTCCTGTGGGTAATCCTTTGCAATAACAACGGTATCTATGAAAGCAGTTCTTATGTATTTTTCAATATTGTGGGTATATTTATATACCTTTATTCCTTCTATTCTTTTCTCTTTAAAATCTTCATCCAGAAATCCAATCACCTCATATCCAAGATTTGGCTCTTCATTTATCATGCGCAAGAAAGAAATTCCTCTATCATTTGCTCCTACAATAAGCAGTCTTCCTCTTAAAAGTCCTATTTTATAAAGGAGTAACTTTAACTTAGTTCTTAAAACAGGAAGTAAAAGGGCTGAAAGGGCAGCCCAACTTATAATAACAATCCTTGAAAATTCATGAGATTTTTTGCTTACGAATAGAATGAAGAAAATAAGTGTTAAAGATATTAAAGTGGATTCCCAAAGTATTCTTATTTCATCCCAGAATGTAAATCTTTTTATATAAGCTCCTTTATAAAAAAGGACAGCACTCCATAAAAAGATAAAAGGAAAATATCTTATTATGTCCTGGTCAAAAACAGGTAATCCTTTGAGAAATAATGGAAAAAGTTTTATCCTTAAGATTACAGATAAATAGAGTGTTCCTAAAAGGATCAGGATATCACAACATATCAGTAGAATTATACCTGTTATTTTCCTCGATTTTCTATCCATTAAAATGAAATGATAGTAAATTAATCTTCATCCGATTATACAAAATTGTGTCTATAATAAAAATGTGATAAAGAAAGCTTAGGTCAAAAAAGGAGGGAAAGATGAGGAGGACAGGGATAGTTAAGGATGAGAGATATATGGAACATGACATGGGTTTGTATCATCCTGAAAATCCGAAAAGACTTGAGGTCATATATGAAATGCTTGAGGATTCGGATGTAAAGGGAAAGTTTGTAGAGATAGAGCCAAGAGAGGCTACAAGAGAAGAGATCTGCTACATCCATTCACCTGAATATGTGGATATGATTGCATCTACAGAAGGAAAACCCCATGTTACCTTAGACCC
>JALVZP010000075.1 GCA_027037575.1 Desulfobacterales bacterium
CTTAAATCATCCCTTTGCTGAACAATATCTGGATCATCTGATTTTACCTTAAGTATAAGAGAATATGCCTTATCCAAAGTATTTAATGCCTCATCTATCTCTCCCCTATTCCATAGATCATTTGCCTCCTGACATAACTCCAAGGCAGAATCTAAAAGACTTTGAGGAGAAACCTTTTTTGTCTTCTCCTTTTTCGATAGAATTTTATCTTCAACTTTTTTTAAGGGCTTATTAATTTGAGAAATAGGCTTACAATCTTCTTCTTTTATAACTTCTTTTGAGGGTCTTAGTGTCAATTCTTTTCTTTCGCCTGCACAACTGAGAAAAAGGAAAAGGGAAAATAAGATTAAAGCAAATAATCTATTTCTTCTATATTTCATATCCTTTCTTCCTTGCTAAGCTTTAGCAAATCATAGGGAAAAATTACCAGATTAGTCAAGTAGTTATGATTTGAGAAATTCTTGCTCTAATGCTATAATGCGACCAGCTTTTTTACTTTACCTAATAAAAATGGTTCATATCCAGCATATTCTGGATATTATAGACGCATATCTTTGGGGTCACTTCCTTGCATTCATCCTTCTTGCTGTAGGGATATTCCTTACTCTAAGGCTTAAGCTTATACAGTTTCGTCTATTCTTTCATGGAATAAGCTGTGTTTCAGGAAAATGGGATGATAAGGACGAGAAGGGAGAAATTACATATTTCCAGGCCTTATCAACCGCGCTTTCTGCAACCATTGGAACAGGAAATATTGCTGGGGTCGCAACAGCTATCGCAGCAGGAGGACCTGGGGCTGTATTCTGGATGTGGATAACTGCACTTTTAGGAATGTCCACTAAATTTACCTGTTGTATGCTTGCTGTAAGGTTTAGGGAAATAGATGAAGAAGGAGTAGTAGCAGGAGGTCCAATGTATTATTTAGACAAAGGGCTTGGAAATAGATTCTTGGCAGTCTTGTTTGCCATATTTACTGCGATTGCATCTTTTGGAATAGGAAATATGGTTCAGGCAAATTCTATTGTAGATCCTTTTATCCATAAATTTGATAAAGAACTGCATAGATATATTGTTGCACTTGGCATAGGAATAATTATGGCAATCCTTGTTGGTATCGTAATTATTGGAGGAGTAAAGAGGATTGCAAAAGTTGCAGAAAAGATAGTTCCTTTTATGGCACTTGTATATGTTATGGCAGCTATTATCATAATATTTCTCAATATAGACAAACTCTTTTTTGTGCTAAAGCTTATTATAAGTAATGCGTTCGGGATAGATTCCATAAAAGGAGGAATTGCAGGATATAGTGTTATGAAGGCAATGCAATTTGGAATAGCGAGGGGAGTATTTTCAAATGAATCAGGACTTGGATCTGCAGCTATTGCTCATGCTGCTGCAAAGACAAAGGAACCTGTAAGGGAAGGAGCTGTTGCAATGCTTGGTCCATTTATTGATACAATCGTAATATGCAGCATGACAGCATTTGTAATACTTATTAGTGGACTATATGACGATGGAACTTTAAATGGTGCTGCCCTTTCTGCTGCAGCATTTAATAAGGCGCTTCCTAAGGTAGGCACTCATGTAGTTAGCTTTGGTTTAATCCTTTTTGCATTTACCACCATTATAGGATGGAGCTATTATGGGGATAGGGCCATTTATTATCTGTTCGGGGAAAAAAGAAAGATTGCTACAAAGATATATAGATGGTTTTATGTAATAATGATACCTGTTGGGGCATGTGTTCCATTGAAATTTGTCTGGACATTATCTGATATAACTAATGGACTTATGGCAATACCAAATCTAATAGGCCTTGTTGGACTTTCAGGATATGTATATGAAATGATAGAGGATTATAAAAAAAGGTTTCTTACTCCGAATATATCCTTGAGGACAAAAGAAGATGTCAGATAAAGCATGGTTGGTTAAGGAAGAATTAATAGATGAGGCAAAAAGATTTATTCAGGATGCAGCTACTTCTTTAAAAGAAAGGTTTGCAATTGTCTATCATGGGGATGGAGATGGATGCTGCTCTGCCTATTTTATGAGCAGGTTTTTAAGAAGATTGGAAATAAAGGATATCTCATACAGATGGGTGTCAACAGCAGATTTTGACTTTAAATGCTTAGAAAGACCAATGCTAAAAAACAAGCCAAAATTTGCTATATTTCTGGATATGCCCATATATACAAGGGCTGATTTTTTAAGAACTCTCAGGAGAAAGACAAAGATATTTATTTATGATCACCACCTTCCAGGAAATTTTGCAGGGGCAAGCCTTCCTGATAGGGAAAAATTCTTATACATAAATCCAGTAATTCATCAAAATGGAGATTCGACTCCTGCTACTACCTTTGCCTGGCAATTGAATGGAGAAGATGATCTTCTCTCAAAAGAGATACTTTTTATGGGGCTTTATACTGAATCATGGGCAGATGGAGCACCTTTTTTTGAAAAAATAGAATGGACTCATAAAAATAAGCTAAAGGAGGTTGCAAGGGCGATACATGTCAGCTTTCTTGTCCAAAACATGAATTTAGTCCATTATGCCCTGAATTTTCTCTTTAGTGTTAAAGGATCTATCTTGGAGGAGAAATTGGAAGAAAACAGACATTATCAAGTACTTCAAAACATATACAGGCTCATTAATAATGAAAAAGAATGGCTTATATATCTTATACTTCAAGATATGAAAAGCATGCCAAAGCCGAGATATATTCTAAAAGGTATTAATAGTAAATTTAGACTATGTGGAATTATTGCATCTGAACTCAGATGGAAATACCCAAAACTTGTAATCGGAATATGGCAGAAATGGAGAGACTTTTACTATTGTGAATTAAGGAAAGGAGTGGATTGCCAATTGAATCTGGTAGAACTTATAGAGGAGATAAAGAAAAAGGCAAAACTAAGGACAGGCGGGGGCCATCCAGAAGCAGCTGCATTTACAGCAGATAAAGACCAATTTCAAAAGGCAGTTCAACGTATGAAAGAAATATTCAAGGAATATGCAAAGTCAGAAAAGGAAAAGAAAGAAGATGATAAAAAGTGAGATAATAACCATAGGGACGGAAATCCTAATTGGTCAGATATTGGATACCAATTCCAAATACCTGGCACAAAGGCTTTTAGATATAGGTATAGGAGTAAGATATAAAACCTCTGTAGGAGACAGATTAGAAGATATAGTCTCTGCAATAAAGATAGCTATAGAAAGGGCTGATCTGGTAATTACTACAGGAGGGCTTGGGCCAACAATTGATGATCTTACAAGAGAAGCAATAGCAAAAAGTGCAGGTGTTGAATTGGAATTTAGAGAAGAGCTCTTTGGTCAAATAAAGGATGTATTTGATAAAATAGGCTATAAGATGACAGAAAATAACAAGAGGCAGGCCTTTATTCCAGAGGGAAGTATTCCTATCCTAAATAGGATTGGGACTGCTCCTGGCTTTATAAAAGAAATAGAGGGGGTTCCTGTAATCTGTCTTCCAGGAGTTCCAAGAGAGCTAAGGTATATGATGGAAAATGAAGTGATTCCTTGGATAAAGAATAGATTCTCCTTAGGCAGGCAGATTATACATTTGAAGGTGCTCAAAGTCGTAGGAACAGGAGAAAGTAAAGTAGATAGATTAATAGCTGATGTTGTCAAAGAAGAGAAAGAAGCTGAGATTGGAATATTAGCTTCTGAAAGTGAGATAAAGATAAGAATCAGTGCCAAGGATGAAAATATAGTAAAAGATATTACAAATAGGATAAGAAAGAGACTTGGAAAGAAGATATATGGTGAAGATAATGAAGTCTTTGAAGAAGTGATATGTAATCTCCTTGAAGAAAGAAATCTCACCCTTTCTATACTTGAAACCTTTTCTGGAGGAAAAGCGGCACAAAGACTTATCATGTGTCCAGCATTTTTAAAAACAGAAATTATTAGTAAAAAAAATCTTTTAGAAGATATTATTGGGAGAAAGATAGAATCTGTAAATAGGGAAATCTCTATTGAGCTTGCAGAAAGGATTAGAAATAAAAGTAGAGCGAAGATAGGGCTTTCTATTGTTGGATTTCCTTTAAGAAAAGGAACAGATTTTTTAGTAAAGGCATGTGCTGGGGTTTCTGGAGAAGGAATAGAAGATTCCTACGTATGGACTATGGGAGGAAAGATAGAATTTATCCAAGAAAGAGGGGCAGTTATAGGACTAAATACATTAAGGCTTTCTTTAATCAATCATGAATGAAGAATATGGTTATATTGAAGTAGATCTTTTCCCACCTGAAATAAATGATCCAGAACATCCAGAAGTAATTCGTTTCAAAAAACTATTAGAAGATGTTGCAAAGGAGTATAATTGTCATCTTACTCATTTTGAAATAGATCATGGAACAGTTATCTTTTCCTTTGATAGCGATGAATTGATAGCCGAGATAATTAGGATATTGCAAAGTGGGAAATAAGATAAAGTTAGAAAATATAGCAATTGTCCTTGTAGAGCCTCAGATTGCCGAAAACATAGGGTCTACTGCAAGGGCAATGAACAATATGGGACTAAGGAAGCTTATTGTAGTAAATCCTGGAGACTTTGATATGGGAGTAATATTAAAAACAGCTACTCATAATTCAATCCATATACTTGAGGAGATGGAAGTATTAGATGAATTAATGGATGCAATAGGTCCTTATAATTATATAGTTGGAACTACTGCAAGAATAGGTAAATATAGACCAATTCTTACTACCCCAAGAAGTCTTGCAAAAGATCTTATTGGAATTTCTCAAAAAAACAAGGTTGCCATTCTTTTTGGAAGAGAAGATAGAGGACTTACCAATGAACAGCTCAGATATTGCCATACAATAGTAAACATACCAACTGCAACTTCTACTTCTTTAAATCTTGCCCAGGCAGTCATGGTAATCTCTTATGAGATATATATGACAAATATAGATGAAGAATCAGTTATATCTTATGTGCCCCGTTTAGCAAATAAGTTTGAATTAGAAGAGATGTATGAGCATCTAAAAAGGGCATTGATAAAGATAGGATTTCTTGATCCTAAAAATCCAGATCACTGGATGTGGAATATTAGGAGAATGCTTTCCAGATATCCACTTCAGGCAAAAGAGGTTCAAATAATTAGGGGAATATGCAGGCAAATTGAATGGTTTGCAGAAAACAAAAAGAATCAATGACTTATCTCTTGTGGAAGAGAAGGGACTTCTTTATGAGAAGGTGGAAGTGTTTTTCTATCAGAAGAATTTCTATAAGATATCTTTAAAAGTCCTCCCATAAAACTTATATCTACATCATGACCTGAGTTTATTGCATGTTCTAAGATTCTAATTATATCTTCCTTACTTTTTTTAAGCTCCTCTTTGTATCTTTTCCTTTTTCTATAAAGAAGGTAGGCACCTGTACAAAAGAGAATTCCTATTGTCCCTGCAATCCAATATCTTAACTCTACAAGGGTTTTTATGCTAAGAACTGCAAGGACTGTTAAAATAGGGATAGATATAATAATCAAGATAAGCACATAAAAAAGACCAAGATTTTTTAGCCATTCTTTAAAAGGATTCACTTTATCACCTAAAAAATAACGGTCCCAATGGGATTCGAACCCATGCCGCCGGCGTGAGAGGCCGGTATCCTAACCACTAGACGATGGGACCGTTAATTAAAACTGGGGGAGAGGGACTCGAACCCCCATTAACGGGGCCAGAACCCGTCGTCCTGCCAATTGGACGATCCCCCAACTATTCATGATAAATTTATAAGGAATCTTTTTTTTAAAGTCAAGAAGCAATGTTCATCCGAATAGAATCTTGACAAACCAAAAAGGATGCTTAGCTTTTGTATAAACCAAGCAAACAAAAAGGGGAATGAAGATGGGAGAGGTAAAAGACTTGCAAAAAGAGAGAGAAAGACGTGAAAAAGAAAAGGCACAACAGACGCAAAAAGAAGCAAAAAGACAAAATGAAGAGGAGCGGGAGTTGAAAGAAATCCCTCTTGAAGAAATGTCAAAAGAACAGCTTATAGAAAAATTGACACAGGCAATAGAGGAAGCAAAAAAGTATTTTGACCTTTACTTAAGATCTCAAGCAGAAATAGAAAATATGAAAAAGAGATTTCAGAAGGAGAGAGAAGAATTTATAAAGTTCGCAAATGAATCTTTGATAAAAGAACTCTTAAATGTAGTAGATAACTTAGAAAGAGCCCTTCTTCATGCAGAAGAGGGGAAACAGACTAAAGAGTCCTTTGAGGCATTGAAGAAAGGTGTTGAACTTACCCTAAAGGGGTTAAAAGACATTCTAAAAAAGGCAGGAGTTGAAGAAGTTGAAAGTGTTGGAAAAAAGTTTGATCCAAATCTTCATCATGCAATAGATCAAAAAGAAGATCCCTCTGTTGAACCTGGAACTGTAATAGAAGAACTCCAAAAAGGCTATAAATTACATGGAAAATTAATAAGACCTGCCCTTGTAGTCGTAAGTAAAAAAGAAGAAAAACAAAATCAACAAAATTAAAGGAGGAAGAAAAAATGGGAAAGATAATAGGAATAGATTTGGGAACAACTAACTCTTGCGTTGCAGTAATGCAAGGAGGAGAACCTGTTGTAATTCCAAACCAGGAGGGAGAAAGGGTTACTCCATCTATGGTTGCCTTTACAGAAAGTGGAGAAATACTTGTAGGTCAGACTGCAAAAAGGCAGGCAATTACAAACCCGGAAAATACTATATTTGCCATAAAGAGATTGATGGGTAGAAAATATGATGATCCAGAGGTTCAAAGAGATATAAAAATCCTTCCATACAAGATAGTAAGAGCTCCTAATGGAGATGCACATGTAGAGGTAAGGGGGAAGAGATATAGTCCACCAGAGATTTCAGCAATGATTTTGAGAAAGCTGAAAGAAGCAGCAGAGGCATATCTTGGTGAGAAAGTAACAGATGCAGTAATTACGGTCCCTGCTTACTTTAATGATAATCAGAGACAGGCTACAAAGGATGCGGGTCGAATTGCTGGACTGAATGTGAAAAGGATTATAAACGAACCAACAGCTGCATCCTTGGCATATGGGCTGGATAAGAAGGGAGAAAGAAGGATTGCAGTATTTGATCTTGGTGGTGGAACATTTGATATCTCTATCTTGGAAATAGGAGAAGGTGTATTTGAAGTAAAAGCAACAAATGGAGATACCCATCTTGGTGGTGAAGACTTTGATATGAGAATTGTAAATTACATAGCAGATGAATTCATGAAGGAACATGGAATTGATCTGAGAAAAGATAGGATGGCTCTCCAGAGACTAAAAGATGCTGCAGAAAAGGCGAAGAAGGAACTTTCTACACTCTTGGAGACAGAGATTAACCTGCCATTTATTACTGCTGATGCAAGTGGTCCAAAACATCTTACCATGAAGCTTACAAGGGCAAAATTTGAATCTTTGGTAGAAGATCTTATTGAAAAAGTAGTTGGACCATGTGAACAGGCAATGAAGGATGCTGGTGTCACTCCTAAGGATATAGATGACGTTATCCTGGTTGGCGGAATGACCAGGATGCCAAAGATTCAGGAAAAAGTGAAAGAGATATTTGGCAAGGAGCCTCACAAGGGAGTAAATCCTGATGAAGTAGTTGCAATTGGTGCTGCTATACAGGCAGGTGTTATTGCTGGTGAGGTGAAAGACGTATTGCTCCTGGATGTAACACCACTTTCACTTGGTATAGAGACACTTGGTGGCGTATTTACTAAGATTATTGAAAGGAATACTACAATTCCTACAAGAAAGAGTCAGATATTTACTACTGCTGCTGACAACCAAACTTCTGTAGAGATCCACGTACTTCAAGGTGAAAGACCAATGGCAAAAGATAATGTCTCCTTAGGTAGATTTCAGCTTGTAGGGATACCACCTGCTCCAAGAGGGGTTCCACAAATAGAGGTAACATTTGATATCGACGCAGATGGAATATTGCATGTGTCTGCTAAGGATCTTGGAACAGGGAAAGAACAGTCAATAGTAATAAAGCCATCAAGTGGATTAACTGAAGAAGAAATACAGAAGATTATAAAAGAAGCAGAACTTCACGCTGAGGAGGATAGAAGAAAGAAAGAGCTTATTGAAGCGAGGAATAATGCAGATTCCCTTATATACACTACAGAGAAGGCTCTGAGAGAGGTGGGCGATAAGGTAGATGAGGCAACAAAGGCAGAGATAAACAGGGCAATTGAAGAACTTAGAAAGGCAATGGAAGGAGAAGATATTGAAGAGATAAAAAGAAAGACAGAGGAACTTACACGTGCATCCCATAAGTTGGCAGAGGTCATGTATGCAAAAGCAACAGGACAGCAGCAGGCTACAGGCGGAGCTTCATCTACAGGTACAGGAGAAAGTGGTAGCCAGCAGGGAGGAGGAGATGATGTAGTGGATGCTGACTATGAAGAAGTCAAGTAATCTACATCCTGATCTTCGACTCTGTCTTTTCAGGATGTTTTTCTAAGTGCTTATATCTTCCAGCGGCGGCATCAGCTAATTTTTCAATAAGGTGTGGAAGGTCTGATCCCTTCCACACCTCTTTTTTTATTTGTGAGATGAGTCTATTTGAAATTTTAAAATAGGGAGGCTTGTCTGGAACAAGTATAAGATCATCCTCATTAAAATCTATATCTTTCTCCAATATTTCTTCCAAAAGTTCTTTTACTGCATACATAAAAAATTTCTTAACATCTTCAGTAGATTCTGAATTACTCATATTTTCTCTAAATTTTGGAAGAATCTTGTTTAGGTGTTTTACAAAAGAAATTCTCTTTGTCATATAGCCCTCCTATTCTTGTAATCCTTGACTTATTTTTTCTTTTTTATAGATTTTTTCTTTTTTATAGAGAAAAGCCTCTCTGACAATCCTTACTGAACCATTTATATCCATAGTTCCCGTGTTTATTATTAAATCATAATTTAATGGATCAGAGATATCTGCATGAAAATACTTTCTTGCAAATGCCCTTCTATCAGATTCAGTCCTGATAACTCTCTTTTTTGCCTCTTCTAAAGATACATTAAATTGCCTTGATACATTCCTTACTCTTACCTCTAATGGGGATATAATCCTTACTCTTAAAGTTCTCTCTGGTGGAAGAATAAAATTTGCTCCTCTTCCCACTATTACAGCCTTTCCATGTTTTCCAATTGTTCCTATTACCTTCATAAGGTGTTGAAGAAATTTATCAGGCCAGAGATGCTGTTTATTAACCAAGGTAGAGATCCATTCTTCTACCAAAGACAATCCCTTCTCATCTAAGGTTTCTAATAACATATTACTTATCTTCGCACTTTCAGCAATCTGAGTTATTATATCCTTGTGAAAAAAGTCAAGGCCTTCTAATTCAGCTACTTCTTTTCCTATAATGCTTCCACCACTTCCAGGTTCTCTGGATATTGTAATAACAGGAATATAGCCTTCTTTCTCCTTCTCCTTTTTGGTCAGTTCCCATCTCTTTATTTGCCTGTTTATGAGTTGTTCTATTGAGCTTCTCATATTCAAGAACCTTAATCTTTTTTATTAATAATATATCTCATTAATACCCTTGAGAACAAGAAAAAATGGTATTCTTTTCGTTATGAACATATTCACCTGTAATAAACAAACCTGTAATAAACAAAAAAGCAATAAACCTTGCAATATATCAAAATTCAAATCTTGAAAGCAAAAGATTAAGGATATATAATTAAAACCCAAAAAAGGAGGAAGTGATATGAAGGTAATACTTCAAAAGGATGTAGATGAATTGGGCTTTGAAGGTGATATAATAGAAGTAAAGAGAGGATATGCCAGAAATTATCTCATCCCAAAAGGTCTTGCATTAGAAGCAACACCTCAGAACATAAAAGCCTTTGAGCAAAAAAAGAAAAAGATAGAAGCAAGGAAATTAAGAGAAAAAGAGCAGGCATTGAAATTAAAGGAAAAGATAGAGTCAATTGAAATCTCCTTAAGAAGAAAGGCAGGTGAAGAAGATAAACTTTATGGCTCTGTAACAAATATTGATATAGCGGAAGAATTAGAAAAGGCAGGAATTGTAATAGATAGAAAAAAGATACTCTTAGAAAAACCTATAAAAAGCTTGGGAGAATTTGAAGTTCCCATTAAGGTATTTCCCGAAATTATCGCAAATCTAAAAGTAAAGGTCCTTCCTGAAGAAAAAGAAGAAAACAAGTAACAATGCAATTTAAAGTCCCTCCCCATAGCTTAGAAGCTGAGCAGGCCGTTTTGGGTGGTATCCTTATCAACAATGATGCTATAAACAATGTCATTGATATAATTACACCTGAAGATTTTTATAAAGAATCCCATTCTGCAATATATGGTGCAATGGTAGAATTATATAATCAAGATGAACCGATTGATATTATTACTGTTTCTCAATATCTTGCCTTTCAAAACAAATTAGATGTCATTGGTGGAACTGAATATCTGGCTTCTCTTGTAGAATCTGTTTCTACATCTGCGGGAATTACGCATCATGCCCAGATAATAAAGGAATTTTCTATCAGAAGAAAGTTGATAGAAAAATGTACACAGATAGCTGATGCATGCTTTCAAAATACAAAAAAGACTGAAGAACTATTAGAGTTTGCAGAACAATCTATCTTTGATATTGCAAATGAAAATACCTGGAAAGGAAATCTGGAAAGTCTAAATGAGGTGGTAAGTAAGAGCTTTAAAAAATTGGAAAGCACTGCAGCAATAGAGGGATTTGTAACAGGAATACCTACAGGATTCAGGGAGTTTGATAGACTTACAGCAGGACTTCAGCCAGGGGAGCTGATCATAATAGCTGGAAGACCAAGCATGGGAAAAACTGCATTTGCCTTAAATATTGGATATAATGCGGCAAGTATAACAGGAAAGGCTGTTGTCTTCTTCTCCTTAGAGATGTCCAAGCTCCAGCTTGGAATAAGACTTCTTGGTTTTGAGGCAGGAATTGATGCAGCAAGACTGAGAACAGGTTTTTTGAAAGACAAGGAATGGGAAATCCTTACAGAATCAGCAAATAGGCTTTCAGAGCTTCCTGTCTTTATTGATGATTCCTCTAATATTAGTGTATTAGAAATGAAGGCAAAGTGTAGGAGGTTAAAAAAGACACAAGAATTAGGATTGATTATAATAGACTATCTTCAGCTTATACAAGGTCACAGGAATTATGAATCGAGACAGCTTGAGATATCAGAGATATCAAGGATGCTAAAGGCACTTGCAAAAGATCTAAACGTCCCTGTGGTTGCACTTTCTCAGCTTAACAGAAGGGTAGAAGAGAGACAGAATAAAAGGCCACAGCTGTCTGATTTAAGGGAAAGTGGGGCGATAGAGCAGGATGCAGATGTGATAGCCTTTATATACAGGGATGAGGTTTATAATCCAGATATACCAACAAATAAGAATATTGCAGAGATCATAATTGCAAAACAGAGAAATGGTCCAACAGGAAGCTTTAAACTGACATTCCAAAAGGAGATAACAAGATTTAGAGACTACATAGAGGATATATCCTTAGAGTAGCTATGGTGATAGAAGGGAAGGTAACAGGACTTAAGCCAAGTCAGGTAAAGGGATTAGAAAGGCTTTATAGAAGAAATATTCCTCCTCATCAGATCCTGACAAGGGAGCTGGCAAGACAGATCTCATTTATCTCCTACGATATAGGAAGACAGGTTGGTGTTCTTGTAAACCGAAAGGGAAAGGTAGAAAAGGTCATAGTAGGTGAGAGGAAAAGGATTTATTTACCAGATCTTTCTGGTTATAGGACAGGGCCAGGAAGGCTTAAGGGATTAAGGCTAATACATACACATCTGGATGGAGAACCCCTTTCTGATGAGGATATTACAGACCTCATACTCTTGGGCCTGGATCTTCTGGTATGCATTGAAGTAAAAGAGGAAGGTATTCCTGGAAAGATATCCTATGCACATATACTGCCAAGGAATAGGAATGGAGTTGGTTGGAATGTAGAAACTGTTTCTGATATTGGTCAGCTAAATGTAGACTTTATAGAGCTCATATCTTCCTTAGAGGATGAGCTCTCCAAGAACCTTCCTTCCTCTACAATTAGATCCAAGGATAGGGCTATAATTGTTGGTATCACAGAAGGTCCAAGATGGAAGGAGGAAGAGGCACTTGAGGAACTAAAAGAGCTTGCAAAGACAGATGATGTGGAAGTTGTTGGAAAGGTGGTTCAGAGAGTAAAGAAGATAGATCCTCGATTCCTTATAGGAAAGGGAAAATTGAGTGAGATCATACTTATGTGTAGGCAATTAGGATGTAATCTTCTGATATTCAATAATCAGCTTACACCTGCTCAGGTAAAGAATCTCGCAGACTTTACAGAGATGAAGATCATAGATAAAGGACAGCTTATCTTGGACATATTTGCAAGGCATGCAAGAAGCAGAGAAGGAAAGATACAGGTTGAACTTGCTCAATTAAGATATATCCTTCCAAGGCTTACTGGAAAACACTCCGCCCTTTCAAGGCTTGCTGGAGGGATTGGAGGAAGAGGACCTGGTGAAACAAAGCTGGAGATAGACAGGAGGCGTATAAAGGAAAGGATATCCAAGCTAAAGAAAGAGCTTCAGGAGATAAGAAAACAGAGAGAGCAGAGAAGAAGACTTAGAAGAAAAAAAGGGATTCCTATAATCTCTATTGTTGGATATACAAATGCTGGAAAATCTACACTCTTGAATACGCTTA
>JALVZP010000076.1 GCA_027037575.1 Desulfobacterales bacterium
GCTATAATAGGCACTATACTTAAGATTATAACCAAAAAGAGACTAATTATAGACTTTAGAGACCCTATTCCATCGGATGTTCATGTCTGGAACATTCCTCCACCCCCAACTTTCAGAAAAAAGATTGATAAGATAATAGCTGATTGGTTTTTTAAAAAATGTGATATCTTCTTAATAACTTCTATGGAGTTGAAAGAAATATATGTAAAAATATATCCTCACTTAAAAGATAAGATTTACGTTATATATAACGGCTATGAATCCTGTCACAAAAAAAATATATCAAAACAAAAATTCAAAAACAAAAAATTTACTATAATTTATGTGGGAAATTATTATTTTGGCTATGGAAATCCAGAATTTTTCTTTTATGCCTTATCCTATTTAAAAGAAAAAAATTATATTAATCGCAATAATTTTCAATTCTTATATTATGGAACAGATTCAAATAAAATAAAAAACATAGCAAAAAGATTAGATATTGGGGATATTGTCTTGGCAAATTCTTTTAAGGAATATGATTATATCGTAGATCATATCAGAAAATCTCATTTTCAGCTTTTAAGAATAGCAAGACCTATGATAAGCACTAAACTTTTTGAAGGAATAGCACTTAATATACCTTTTATTGCTCCTATCAATGATGGGGAAGCGGCAGAAATTATAAGGAAATATAGCCCGAGCTCTTATATCATTAAAGAGGATATTCAAGAAATTAGTAAGGCCATCATTGATGCAAAAAGAAGATATGAAAATGGGGAAATTAAAGAAAATAAAGTTAATGAATTTTTGAAAGAATTTTCAAGAGAAAGTCAAGCACTTAAATTAATAAAAATTATCGAGGATATTTCTAAAAATTGAAAAGGTTAAGAATAATAAATGTAGTTGGAGCAAGGCCCAATTTTATTAAAATAGCCCCTATTGTATGGGAAATAGAGAAAAGGAGTAAAGAAATTGAATATATGATTGTTCATACTGGACAGCATTATGATCATGAGATGTCTCAGACATTTTTTGATGAATTACATATACCTCCACCTCATATAAATCTTAATGCTGGATCTGATACACACGCCAAACAAGTAGCAAAGATCATGATCAAGTTAGAAGATGTTCTCTTGAATTATAAGCCTGATTTAGTGCTTGTGGTAGGAGATGTAAATTCTACCCTTGCAGGTGCACTTGTAGCTGCTAAACTTGGAATAAAGATTGCTCATGTTGAAGCTGGATTGAGGAGCTTTAATAAAAAGATGCCAGAAGAAATAAATCGCAAATTAACGGATGCTATTTCTGATCTCCTCTTTACTACGGAAGAAAGTGCAAATATTAATCTTAAAAAGGAAGGTATCCCTCCAGAAATGATCTTTTTTGTTGGAAATGTAATGATAGATACTCTTAAATCTTTTTTAAAGAAATTAGATAATTCTCTTCCTTTTTCAGAATTAAAGATCAAAGATTATGGTGTAGTCACCTTACATAGGCCTTGCAATGTAAATTTTCCAGAAGTTTTATCTGATTTGTTAGATACCTTTATAGAAATATCTAAAAAGATCAGATTGGTTATCCCTTTGCATCCACGAACTTTAAATAATATAAGAAAATTTGGTTTAATTGATAAAATTAATATCTTAAAACAGAAAGGTGCAATAGTAAGTACACCTCTTTCATATACACAGATGATAAGGCTTGTTAAAAACTCAAGATTTGTTATTACTGACTCTGGTGGTCTTCAAGAAGAAACAACATATCTTGGAATCCCGTGTATTACTATAAGGAAAGTTACAGAAAGGCCATCCACAGTTGAAATAGGGACAAATGTCATTGTTGGAAAAGACAAAAAATTAATTTTCCAATATTTAGAAGATATATTTGAAAACAGATTTAAAAAGGGGTCAATTCCCCCACTTTGGGACGGAAATACAGCAAAAAGGATATTAGATGTAATAACAACTATAAGGTAATTCAAGGAGCTAAATTATGAAAAAATCTATTTTTACCATTGGCTTTTGCCTTCTTCTTTTAATTATTTTTCTGATTAGCTGCTCTTCTTCTAAGAAAGAAGTAGTAGTTTATACATCTACAGATCAGGTATTTTCAGAGCCTATACTTAGGAGATTTAAAAAAGAGACAGGGATAAAGGTAAAAGCCCTATTTGATACTGAGGAGACAAAGTCTACAGGTCTTGTCAATCGTCTTATAGCAGAGAAAAATCTTCCGCAATGCGATGTATTTTGGTCTAATGATGTTTTACGTGTAGAGATATTAAAACAAAAAGGTATCTTAGCTCCCTATCTCTCGCCCAAAGCAAAAAATATCCCTGATATTTTTAAAGATCCAAAAGGATATTGGACTGGATTTTCAGGAAGGATTCGTGTCTTTTTGGTCAATAAAAAACTGATCCTTAGGAAGAAAGATTATCCTCAAGGTTTAAATGATATGCTAAATCCCTATTGGAAAGGCCAATTTGCTATAGCAAATCCTTTATTTGGAACAACTTCCTTTCATATAGCATCCCTCTTTGTCTTATTGGGAGATGCTAAGGCCAAAGATTTCTTAGAAAAGATCAGGAAGAATGGCTTAGTATTGGCTGCATCTAATGGAGAAGTAGCACGTTGGGTAGCAAAAGGTAAAGTCAAATTTGGTTTAGTAGATAGTGATGATGCTTTTTCTATGATCAAAGCTGGATATCCAGTAGAAATGATCATTCCTGATCAAAATGGAATAGGGACTCTTTTTATTCCAAATGCTGTTGCACTTATTAAGAAGGCACCCCACCCTGAAGCTGCTAAAAGGCTTATTGATTATTTGCTTTCTCCTGAGGCAGAAAAGAGATTAGCCCAGCTGCCCTGTCATCAGATCCCATTAAATCCTGAGCTCAATCCTCCAGGAGGAATACCCAAGCTTTCGGAAATTAGAACTATAAAAGTAAATTACGAAGCTGTAGCCCGCAAGATGCAAGAAATCGTCCCTTATCTAAAAGATTGGATATCACGTCTATGAAAGGATTTCGCTTAAGCAGTTGGATTTATTTGGGTCTAATCCTGGGTATCCCTTTAGCAACACTTATCTGGCATTTTCCTGGGATAAAATTAGAAATTAAGACCTTCTTTTCTAAATCTTTTTATAATAGTGTTCTTATAGCCTTCGGAACAGCCTTTTTTTCTTTTATTTTGGGTTCCATAGCAGGCTTTATTTTGGCCAAAATTCCTATTCCTGGGAGTAAAATTTGGCCTGTTCTTTTAGTAGCTCCTGTCTTCTTTGTTCCTTACCAGATGGCTTTGGGCTGGGATGCCTTTTTAAGTTCTAAGCTGAATTCTTTACTCTTTTCTCCAATTGGTGTGATATGGGTCCTTACAGGATGTTTTTATCCAGTGGTGTTTTGGTTTGCCCTAATTGCTTTTAAGATTGTCCCTCCAGAAGAGGAAGAAGCTGGCCTTTTAATAGCTCGGCCTTTTAATGTCCTGATGGGGATAACTCTTCCTAAGGTATTTCCAGCTTTACTTACTGGAACTTTTTTAGTCTTCATTTTGGCCTTTACTGAATTGGGAGTTCCTACTTATTTAGGAGTCTCTGTATTACCATATGAGGTCCTTATACAATTTTCCAGTCTCTATGACTTTAAGGCTGCAGTTTCGGCATCCTGGCCTATGGTATGTCTTGGAATATTGATTCTATTTTTAGAATATCGATTTTTTAAAAAGACTCATCTCTTTTATCAAAAAGCTACTGAACCAAAAGGACTTATCTTCTCTCCTCCCATTAAAACTAAAATAATCTGTTTTTTCTTTCTCCTTGGCCTCATTTTCTTATTCCTGATGCTTCCCATAGGTGCCCTTTTTAAAGAGGCTTCCTCACTTTCTGCTATAAAATTTGCTATAAAAAATGGAATTTTTAGTCTGGGTCGAGGTATATTTTATTCTGTCTTAGCAGGAATATTAGCAGCAACCTGGGCATTAATTACCTTTTACAGTGGTAAAGGAAAAGGCCATCCCTTGA
>JALVZP010000077.1 GCA_027037575.1 Desulfobacterales bacterium
AGATTGAGGTAAAAGAGGAAGAAAAGAAGGCAACACCAAAGAAGGAAGCACCACCTAAGGAAGAAAAGAAGGTAGAGGCTGCTCCAAAGGTAGAAGAAAAGAAAGTAGAAGAGAAAAAGGAAGAGAAGGTAGAAGAAAAGAAGGTAGAGGCACCACGTAAGGAAGAAAAGAAGGAAGAGAAGGTAGTAAGCATAGAAGAGATAAAAGCAAGAGAAGACGAGAGAAAGAAGGCAGAGGAAGAGGCAAGACGCAAAGCAGAGGAAGAAGCAAGAAGGAAGGAATGGGAAGAGCTTTTAGAGCTTAGAAGAAAGAGAGAAGAAGAAAAGGCGAAGATTCTGGCACAAAGGGAGGCGGAAGGTATGAAAGAGGTCAAGAAGACCCCTGCAAAGGTGCAATTAGATCTAGTAGACAAGATTATACGTAATTTAGATCGTATTCATAGAAGAAATAGATAAAAACAAAGAGGAGGAACCTCGATATGGCAGAAGAAAAAAAGGTTACAGCAAAGGTTTCACCAAAGAAGCAGCCAAAGGCTGCTAAAGAGTTAAGTATAGATGAAGCAGCTATTGAGACAATTGAAAGGGCAAGGGAATTGAATATAGATACCATATTTGACAGGGCTGAGGAGATGAAGCCCTGTAATATTGGAATACAGGGAACATGCTGTAAGAATTGTGCACAGGGGCCATGTAGACTTCCTCTTACTCCAAAGAGCATTGTAGATGGAAAGGATACAAGAAAGGGTCTTTGTGGTGCCACTGCTAATACCATTGCAGCAAGAAACTTTGCTCGCATGGTAGCTGCAGGAGCAGCAGCACACTCTGACCACGGAAGGGCAGTTGCAGAGACATTCCTTGCTGCTGCAAGAGGAGAAGTAAAGGATTATCAGATAAAGGATGAGCAAAAACTTCTTGAAATTGCAGCAGACTTCGGTGTCGATACTACTGTGGAAGGAGAAAATGGTGAGATCCTGGATAGGGATATACAGGAAATAGCAATAGAGGTAGCAGAGAAGGCACTTGCACAGTGGGGTCAGCAGGAAGGAGAGCTGATTACTGCAAAAAGGGCACCAAAGCAGAGATATGAATTATGGAAGAAGCTCGGGGTTGTGCCAAGAGGAATAGATAGAGAGATCGTTGAGATTATGCATAGAACCCATATAGGTGTGGATCAGGATTATGAAAACATTATACTTCAATGCACAAGGGCAGCCATTGCAGACGGATGGGGAGGTTCAATGATTGCAACTGATCTCCAGGATATACTTTTTGGCTGTCCATTTCCAGTAAGAAGCAATGCAAATCTTGGAGTATTAAAAGAGGATCATGTAAACATAATTGTTCATGGTCATGAGCCCCTTTTAAGTGAGATGGTAGTTGCCGCAGCAAATGATCCTGAGATGCAGAAGCTTGCAAAAGAGAAGGGAGCAAAGGGGATTCAGATTTCAGGAATCTGCTGTACAGCAAATGAGGTCCTTATGAGACATGGGATCCCACTTGCAGGAAACTTCTTGCAGCAGGAGCTTGCCATTGTAACAGGTGCAGTAGATGTAATGGTTGTGGATGTTCAGTGCATAATGGAAAATATTGCAAATGTCGCAGATTGTTTCCATACAAAGATTGTAACAACAAATCCAAGGGCAAAGATAAGATCAGGGCATTGTGTTCATATAGAATTTGATGAGCATACTGCATATGAGGATGCACTCAAGATTGTAAGGCTTGCAATAGAAAACTTCCCAAATAGAGAAAAGCCCGTAATAATTCCTGATGCAAAGCATGATCTTGTTGCAGGATTTAGCTATGAGGCAATAAACTATCACTTGGGTGGGACATTCCGCGGATCATATACACCACTCAATGATAACATCATAAATGGTAGGATTAGAGGAATTGCCGGTGTCGTTGGATGTAATAATGCAAGGACAATGCATGATAATTTCCATATAGAACTTATAAAAGAGCTTATTAAGAAGGACGTAATAGTCCTTACCACTGGTTGCTCTGCCATTGCATGTGCAAAGGCAGGACTTCTTACCCCAGAGTCTGCAAAGGTATTCTGTGGACCGGGATTGGCAGAGGTATGTGAGGCAGTGGGAATTCCACCAGTCCTTCATATGGGATCATGTGTGGACAATAGTCGTATCCTTATGGCAGCAACAGAGGTTGTAAAGACTGGTGGACTTGGAAATGACATAAGTGATCTCCCAGCAGCAGGTGCTGCACCAGAGTGGATGAGTGAAAAGGCAATTTCCATCGGACACTATTTTGTGGTTTCTGGTGTCTATACAGTATTTGGTGGTCATCTCCCAGTAGATGGGGCACCAGAATTTAAGGAGTATCTATTCAAAGGTCTTGAGAAGATATATGGTGGAATGTGGGATGTAGCAAAGGATCCAGAAGAGATGGCACAAAAGATGATTGCCCATATAGATAAAAAGCGCAAAGAGCTTGGAATTGATAAGGCACGTGAAAGGATCCTATTTGATATGGCAGCAAGACGCGAAATGGAAACAATATAAAAATACTCTCAGGAAGGGAGGAACAAAAATATGTCAAAATTAGTAGCATTCGCAGCAATACAGGGAGCATATAATATAGTTTCAAAGGCTGAAGGTATTTATAAGAAGGCACTTGAAAAATATGGTGGAAGCCAGAAATTGGAATTTCCAAACACAGCATACTACTTACCAATAATTTATTCCCTTACAGGAATAAAGGTTACAGATCTGGATTCTGCAAGAAGGCCTTTAGAGCTTGCAAGGGCTCTTCTTCCCCCTCATATCAAGAAGGACTGCCATCTTCCATACCTTGGTCCAACACTTGATGCAGGTATGGCAGCCCTTTTTGCAGAGGAGATAATGGAAGCAATAAGGTATGTAGAAGATCCAGACTTTTATCAGCCAGGAGTAGAAGATCCTGATATAGAGAATGGAAAGATATGGCTTGGGGCAGCAGATGATACTATCATGAGAAAGAGGGGAGTAGAGTTTGTGGATGGAACTGCTCCAGGATTTGTTGCCATTGTTGGTGCTGCTCCTGATTCAGAGACGGCGAAAAAGATAGCAGAGGAATATCAGATAAAGAGTATATATGTATTTATGCATGCAAATCAGAATGGAACAACCTTTGCTGAACAGCTTATAGAGCAAGATGTCCAGCTTGGATGGAATACCCGCCTTGTCCCATTTGGTCCTGACATCTCCTCTGTTGTATTTGCATTGGGTTTTGCTTGTAGAGCTGCTATGGCATTTGGTGGAATTCAGCCAGGTGACTATAAAAGGATACTGAAATATAACAAAGATAGGATCTTTGCATTTGTAAATGCCTTGGGAGAAGTAAACGCAGAATGGGCAGCAAATGCAGCAGGTGCAATAAACTGGGGATTCCCAACAATTGCAGACACAGATATCCCTGAGATCAGGGTTACTGGAATATGTACATATGAGCATGTAGTTGCTAATGTAAAGCATGATGAGATAGTCTCTAAGTCCATAGAGGTAAGAGGTCTTAAGGTAACAGTAACAGAGATAGATATCCCTGTTGCATATGGTCCTGCATTTGAAGGTGAAAGGGTAAGAAAGGATGACCTATATTGTGAATTCGGTGGAAAGAGCACGGCTGTTGAGCTCTGTAAGATGGCAGATATGAATGAGATAGAGGATGGAAAGATTGAGGTAATAGGGCCTGATATACCAGAGCTTGAAGGAAAGTCCTGGCCACTTGCAATACATGTCCAGATAGCAGGACGTGAGATGCAGGAGGACTTTGAGCCGATACTTGAAAGACAGATCCATCACTTCATAAACTATGCGCAATATATTATGCACATTGGGCAGAGAGATATTGCATGGATACGTATCAGCAAGAAGGCAGTAGAAAAGGGATTTAGGCTTGAACATATAGGAAAGATACTTCATGCAAAGTTCCATCAGGACTTTGGTGCAATAGTGGATAAGGTTCAGGTAACTCTCTATACAAACCCGGAAGA
>JALVZP010000078.1:0-254 GCA_027037575.1 Desulfobacterales bacterium
CAATCCTTTCCATAAGATACATAAATCCACCACATTCTGCATATATTGGCATCCCCTTATCTGCCATATATCTTATCTCATCCATAAGCCTTCTGTTTTCTGATAGCTCCTTTGCATATAGCTCTGGATATCCACCACCAAATATAAGACCATCTACCTCAGGAAGTGTCTCATCCCTCAAGGGAGAAAATGTAACAATCTCAGCCCCTTCCTTTTCTAATAGCCTTAAGTTTTCCTCATAATAGAAGCAGAAC
>JALVZP010000078.1:264-3505 GCA_027037575.1 Desulfobacterales bacterium
GTCTCTTGCAATTCCAATCCTTACCTTCTTTTCCTTTTTTTCTTCATCTTCCAAAGGAACTATTTTGTAGCCAGATGTAATCTTGAGAAGCTTTTCTATGTCCAATCCATCCCTGATCCATTCAGAAAGAAGATCTATCTCTTTCTCGCTTATCCTCAAATCCTCTGCTGTTACAAGCCCAAGATGTCTTGAAGGAATACTTATCTCATCCCTCCTTTTTAAAAAGCCAATTATCTCCACACCATCTATTTCCCTCATTGCCTCCATTATAAATTCTTCATGTTTTTCTCCAGCTACCTTATTGAATATAACACCACATATGTTCAATTCTGGATCAAATAGCCTATATCCAAGCACAATTGCAGCAACTGATCTTGCCATAGAGCTTGCATCAACAACGAGTATTACTGGAAGATTTAGCCACTTTGCCATCTGAGAAGAGGATCCTGCCTCATCCCTTCCAGAGTAACCATCATAAAGCCCCATAACAGCTTCTACTACGGCAACATCTGCATCCTGACAGTAATAGGAGAATATCCTCTTATTGTATTCCTTGCTCATCATCCATCCATCCAGGTTGTGGGATGGCCTTCCAGTAACCCTTTTGTGATGTCCAGGATCAATAAAATCCGGGCCGACCTTAAATGGCTGAACAGTAAGTCCCATCTTTTTTAAGAGTGCCATTATCCCAATAGAAACAGTTGTCTTGCCACAGCCACTCTGTGTTCCTGCTATCATAAAGGCAGATATCTCTTTCATCAGTATTCCTTAAGTGGCCTTATCTCTTCTATCCTGAAATAGAGGGCATGTTTGATCTGGGATGCCAGAGAATTGTATCCCATGCTCCTAAATCTATCCCTAATCCTTTCAAGCATATCTCCAGATTCCTCATCCTTTACTAAGTAAAGCCTAATCCTTACGCCATTCCATGTCCCATTCTGGATAAACATAAACATGGCACGAGGATTTTCCTTTATGTTCTTGTATGTAAGCCTTTCTGTTGCACCGAATACAAGGAGATTTTCATCTGTAATTATTGGTGGACTATATATTGCCATATTTGTCCATCCATGAAGATCGGATGTCCCTATGATCCCAATTCCATCCATCTGAAAAAACTCCCTGAGCTGATCTATCTTCATGTTCTCCTCCTCATAGTTTCCTTAGGTAATACTCAATATACTCCTTTACCCTATCCTTTCCTTCAAATATCCCAAAGTGTCCTTCACAGAGTATGTCTGCATCAAGCTCAATGAGCTTTTTCAAAGACTTTTTTGCAAGCTTTGGATCTGCACCTGGAATAGAGTATGGGCCATGTATATCCTGTCCAAAGAGGATCCTTTTCCCTTTAATATCCAAATAGCATACCATGCTTCCTGGAGAATGACCTGGGATATGAAGCAGTTTAAAATCGTATTTTCCAATCCTTATTTCCCCCTTTTCTTCCTTTATCTTTATGTCTATCTTACACGGTGTATAGGATACCCCATACCAGTCTGCTCCTATTCCTCTTCCTTCCTCTATCATGGGGGATTCAAGTTCATGTGCTATTACCTTTGCATCAAATCTCTCCTTAAACTGAGAGAGTCCTCCAATATGATCAATATGTCCGTGTGTCACAATTATTGCCTTTAGCCTTTCAGGATCAAGATTTAGCTCCTTTATGTTCTCAACAATCCTACTAAAGCTTCTTCCAATCCCAGCATCTATGAGGACAAGCTCTGGATCTGAATTTACAAGATATATGGAGCAATCATCCATATCGGTAATTCCGTATCCTCCGACCTGATAGATGTCCTCAAAAATCTTAATTGCTCCCATAAAAGCACTCCTTATATTTTTTCAGCATCCTATTTTTAGTTCATGCCAAAATAATGTCCATTTGTCTATAGAAAGACCTCCTATAAAAATTTTGAAAAAAGATACGAAACTTTTTTCACTTTTTCCGAACATCTTAATAAGGATTAATGAAAGAAAAAGGAGAAGGATATGACAGACTTTATAGAATTAGATGATGAGATACTTCAGGACTTTTTGGCAGAGGCAAAGGAGAATATAGAACAGTTAGATGAAAAATTTGTGGAATTAGAACAGAATCCCTCTGATAAAGAGCTTTTATCCTCAATATTCAGGATAATGCATACACTTAAAGGAACATCAGGATTTTTTGGGTTTAATACACTTCAATCTATCTCACATGCTGCTGAAGATATACTGGCAAAGTTAAGGGATGGAATAGTATCTGCAGATCCAGAGATAATAGATATGCTACTTAAGGCAACAGATTATATAAAGGAGATTGTTGCCAAGATTGAGAAAGAAAAAAAAGAACCTGATGAAGAATTATATAAGGAATTTGTTGAGAGGCTAAGGGAATTTGCAGACAATCTGGAAAATAGAAAGAACTCAAATGAAGGTAATGAAAAGGAGACCCTTTTAGAGAAAGAGCAAAAGAATGAAAGACAAGTTCCTGTTGTCCATCTTACAGAGACACACATAAAAGTAGATATAGGACTTTTGGATAAACTCATGAATCTTGCAGGAGAGCTTGTTTTATCCAGGAATAGGCTTGTCCAGATAGCAAATTCCTCTAATGATGCAGAGCTCATATCAGCTACTCAAAGATTATCCCTTGTTACAACAGAGCTTCAGGAAGAGATAATGAAAACAAGGATGCAGCCAGTTGGAACAGTATTTAACAAGTTCCCAAGAATAGTAAGAGACCTGGCCAAGGCTGCTAACAAGAAAGTAAAGCTTACCATAGAGGGAGCTGATACAGAGCTTGATCGCTCTATTATAGAGTCCATAAAGGATCCTTTAACCCATATAGTAAGAAACTCTATAGATCATGGAATAGAAGCTCCAGAAGAAAGGGTTAAAGCTGGAAAGCCTGTTGTAGGACATCTCCTCTTAAAGGCATATCATGAAGGAGGTCAGGTGATAATAGAGATAAAGGATGATGGAAGGGGAATAGATATAGAGAAGGTGAAGAAAAAGGCAATTGAAAAAGGCATTATTACGGAAATAGAGGCAAATAGTCTTTCAGAAAAAGAGGCAATAAATCTTATATTCAGGCCAGGATTTTCTACTGCAGAAAGGGTTACCAATATATCAGGTCGTGGAGTAGGAATGGATGTCGTAAAGACGAACATAGAAAAGCTTGGAGGAAGCATAGATATAAAGACAGAAAAAGGAAAGGGAACTACTATAATTATGAAGATCCCTCTTACCCTGGCAATTA
>JALVZP010000078.1:3515-3980 GCA_027037575.1 Desulfobacterales bacterium
TATTCCTGCACTTATTGTAAGCTGTCACGATCAGAGATATGCAATCCCTCAGGTAAACTTAAAAGAACTTGTGATCTTAAATAAGGAGGATATTGAAAAGGATATTCAGGTAATAGGAGAGTCCAAATTTTACAGGCTTAGAAATGAAGTTATTCCAATATTCTATTTAAAAGAAATACTTGGCATTTCAGAAAATATCTCAAGAGATAAGATGAATATTGTCATATTAGATTCGGGTCTCCTCCAATTTGGATTGGTTGTAGATAGTATTCTGGACTCAGAAGAGATTGTAGTAAAACCACTTGGAAAGCATCTCCAGGAGATACCTGTATATGCTGGAGCTACACTTATGGGAGACGGTGGGATTGCACTTATCTTAGATGTAGTAGGGATATGCTCTGTATTGGATATTAAGAAGGAGGAAAAGGATTCTGTGAAAGAGGATAAGAAGATTACACTTTCTAA
>JALVZP010000079.1 GCA_027037575.1 Desulfobacterales bacterium
GATAAGGGCTATGGAAGATATTTTAGCCATGGATTAGGACATGGTGTTGGGCTTTCTGTTCATGAAGATCCCAAGATATCAAAGATAGATAATACTGTACTTAAGAGCAATATGGTAGTAACTATAGAGCCTGGTATTTATTTGCCCAAAAAAGGCGGGGTAAGAATAGAGGACATGATAATTATTCAGAAAAACAAATGTGAGGTCATTACAAATGAGCTTTAGAGAATTAATAGATCAATTTATGATTTATCTAAGGATAGAAAAAGGGGCTTCAAAGAATACATTAGAGGCATATAAAAGGGATCTTAATGAACTTGCTGATTTTTTGAAAGAAAAGGATGTCTCTCTGAATGAGATAGATATTGATATGCTAAGCAATTATGTAAAGCTTCTTAGTAAGAGGCTTTCCAGAAGAAGTCTCGCAAGAAATATATCTGCTATAAGGACATTCTTCAGATTTTTGGTCTCAGAAGGGATATTAATGGAGAATCCTGCACGGCTTTTAGAAGTTCCTAAGATATCAAAGACACTTCCTGGAATCTTAAACGAACATGAAATAGAACTTCTATTAAATCAGCCTCCTATCTCAACTCCTATAGGACTTAGGGATAAGGCGATGATAGAGCTCTTATATGCAACTGGAGTAAGGGTATCTGAGCTTGTCCATTTAAGGATAAACGATATGGATTTTAACAATGGATATATAAAGGTTATGGGTAAAGGATCAAAGGAGAGATTTATACCTGTTGGAGAAAAGGCACTTAATATAATAAAAGAGTATATAAAGGAAGCAAGGCAAAAATTTGACAAAAAAAAGGGGTCTCCATACCTTTTTTTGAATAATAGGGGAGAGCCTTTTACCAGGCAGGGATTCTGGAAGATGCTCAAGTCATATGCAAAGAAGGCTGGGATAAAAAAGAGGATAACACCTCATATAATCAGACATTCTTTTGCTACACACCTTTTAAAAAATGGAGCAGATCTTAGATCTGTGCAGATGATGCTTGGACACTCTGATATATCTACTACTCAGATATACACACATATAGACAGAAGCTACCTAAAAGAGGTATATAATAGATGTCATCCAAGGGCATAAAAGAAGGAATAAATGAAGAACTTAAAAAAAAATACATTAAAGACACTTTTAGATCTTTTATATTCTCAGATAGCAATAGTAGATAAAGATAAGGTAATTCGCTATGCAAATAAGAGGTTCATAGATGAGCATGGAAAGAAGGCAGTAGGAAGAGAATGTTATAATGTAGTAAAAGAAGATTTTAGGCCATGTGCTGTAGATGAGTCTCTTTGTCCTGTTAATAAGCTTTTAGACACCGAAGAAATCACTTCAAGAACAATCCATAAAAAAGGGGAAAAAGATATATTAGTAGAGGCATATAGGTTAGATTCAGATCTGTATGCATTAATATTAAATGAACTTACAGGATATCAGTATCTCATAAAAAGGACAAAGACTGCAGAAGAAAGATATAAGATCATCTTAGATACTGCTCCTGATGCCATAGTCAGTATAGATAAGGATCATAAGATTGTTGTGTTTAACAATGCTGCTGAAAAGATATTTGGTTATTCAAAGGAGGAAATAATTGGGAAGGATCTTAATATGCTTGTTCCATCCTATTATGGAGACCATTTTTCCTATGTAAAGAGATTTTTAGAAACAAGGAAACCGAAGATAATAGGAAAAAGTGTTGTATTTAATGCAAAAAGGGAGGATGGTTCAGAGATCCCGGTTGAACTTCATATATCTTTTATGGAAGCTAATGGAGAGATAACATTTACTGCTATTATAAGGAATGTATCAGAACAGAAAAGCCTGGAAAGGAAGTTGCTTCAGTCAGAAAGGCTTGCTGCTGTAGGAAAGGCAGTTGCACATGTTGCACATGAAATAAAGAATCCACTTATGATAATTGGTGGATTTTCCCAGCAGATAAGAAGGCATATTACAGATAAAAATTCCTTAAAAAAGATAGATTTGATTTTAGAAGAAGTAGCCCGTTTAGAAAGGCTTGTGGCTAATCTTGGAGATTTTACAAAGGAATTTAGGCTTATAAAAAGGCCTTCTGATATAAACTTGGTAATAAAAGATGTATTAAAGATGATGAAGGAGATACACCCAGAAGAAAAATATAAATTTGTAGAAAGACTATCACCTGATATAGATGAGGTAATATGTGATCCTGATAAAATAAAGCAGGTTCTTATAAACATCATTACAAATGCAATTCAGGCAATGGAGAATGGAGGAACAGTGACAGTTGCAACAGAGAATAAGGATGGAGAAGTAGAGATAAGTATTCAAGATGAAGGAAAAGGAATAAGTGAAGAAGAAATTCTTCATATATTTGAGCCATTTTATACTACAAGAGATTCTGGATCTGGATTAGGTCTTGCTATTTCCTATAAGATAATAGAGGCACATAAAGGAGAAATTAAGGCAATAAGCACCCCTTCTAAGGGAACAAAATTTATTATAAGGCTCCCCTATTGCTGAAAAACAGAAAGGAGATAGACTTTATGAATTCTATAAAATGGAAGAAGGCGGGAAATTTTAAAGACATAAACTACTATAAGGCAGAAGGAATAGCAAAGATTGCCATAAATAGACCTGAAAAGCTAAATGCATTTAGACCGCTTACAATAAAAGAGATATCAGAAGCACTGAGGGATGCACAGGAAGATCCTGAAATAGGAGTAATAATACTTACAGGAGAAGGGAATAAGGCATTCTGCACAGGTGGTGATCAGACTGTTCGTGGAGATTATGGATATGTGGATGAGCATGGAGTAAGCAGGTTAAATGTCTTAGATCTACAAATACAGATAAGAAGATGTCCAAAACCTGTTATTGCCATGGTTGCTGGATATGCAATTGGTGGAGGAAATGTGCTCCAGGTAGTTTGTGATCTTACTATAGCTGCTGACAATGCCATATTTGGACAGACTGGTCCAAAGGTAGGATCATTTGATGGAGGATTTGGGGCATCCTATCTTGCAAGAATTGTTGGTCAGAAAAAGGCTCGTGAGATCTGGTTTCTTTGCAGACAATATACTGCAAAAGAGGCATTAGAGATGGGCCTTGTAAATACAGTAGTTCCCTTGGAAAGGCTTGAAGAAGAGACTATAAAATGGGCAAAAGAGATCCTCTCTAACTCCCCTACAGCAATAGCCTGCCTTAAGGCTGCCTTGAATGCAGATTGTGATGGACAGGCAGGACTTCAGCAGCTTGCAGGTCTTTCTACGATGCTATTTTATATGACAGATGAGGCAAAAGAGGGAAGGGATGCATTTCTGGAAAAGAAAAAACCAGATTTCTCCAAGTATAGAGGGAGGCAGCCTTAAAGGATGGTTTCTTGCCATAAGACCTAATACATTGTTTGCTTCTATCTCTCCTGTAATTATTGGAGGAGCAATGGCATATAAGGATCATCTTTTTCATCTTCCCTCATTTCTCTTGGCGCTGTTTGGTGCATTATTTATCCAGATAGGGACAAATCTCTCAAATGATTACTATGACTTTTTTCATGGAATAGATTCAGAAAAGAGGCTTGGCCCAGTAAGGGTAACACAAAAGGGAATAATAAAGCCTGAGTCTGTAAAAAGAGGATTTCTTCTTTCATTCTTTTTGGCAGCTTTGGCAGGTATATACCTTCTTATAAGAGGTGGCCTTCCTATTCTGATAATAGGAATCATCTCCATTATCCTTGGCATATTATATACAGCAGGTCCATTCCCAATCTCCTATTACGGAATTGCAGAACCATTTGTAATAATATTTTTTGGACCTATTGCAGTAGCGGGGACATATTATGTCCAGGCCCTAAGTATAAAAAAAGAGGTTATAATTGCAGGATTTGCCCCTGGATTTATCTCAAATGCCATACTTACGGTAAATAACCTGAGAGACATAAATACAGACAAAGAATCAGGAAAGAAAAG
>JALVZP010000080.1:0-3742 GCA_027037575.1 Desulfobacterales bacterium
TCCCTACCTTAAAAGGTATTATGATCCATACATGGGAGAGAACATGGCAATATATTAAAAAGGCAGGCACTATAATACTTGGATTTTCAATACTCATGTGGACACTCATGACATTTCCTGGCATTTCTAAGGAGGAGGTTCTAAGTTTTAAGAGAAAGGAGCTTATGCTAAGGAATGAGTTCATAAAAATTGGTTATGAATGGATCAAAGATGAAAAAGATTTGGATAAATTAAATTTAGATTATGAAAAATTTAAAGAAGCGACAGCAGAAGACAATAAGGAGTTGCTTAAAAAGCTAAAGAGATCCAGATTCTTTCCATTAATTCAGGCCACCTATTCCATAGAAAAGGGACTTCCTGTAAATAAGGATATGAAAGAAGTAGCAACCAGATATGTTGAATTTAGGAAAAGGATAAGGGACTTGAAAAAAGAAAAAGAACTTGCAAAGATAAATAGAACATTTGCAGGATATATTGCAAAAAAGATGGAATATTTAACAAGACCACTTGGATTTGACTATAGAATAAATATCTCCTTAATAGGTGGGTTTGCAGCAAAAGAGATCATACTTTCTACACTTGGAACAGCATATTCCTTAGGGAGTGAAGAAAAAGGACTTTCTCTGTCCGAAAGGCTAAGGAGAGATCCTTCATGGAACAGGATAAAAGCATTTACTCTCATGGTATTTATCATGCTATATGTGCCTTGTATGGCAACCGTTGCAAGCATTATAAGAGAGGCAGGTTCAAGGTGGGCATTCTTTTCTATATGCTTTAATCTCCTGTTTGCTTATCTCGTCTCTTTTATAACCCTAAGCATAGGAAGAATAATCTAAAATAAATCCCACAGGGAGGTGTTATTATGCAAAAAATTCCTTTTACCAGGGAAGGATTAGAAAAATTAAAGAAAGAATTAGAACATCTAGAAAAAGTAGAGAGACCAAAGAATATAAAAGCAATAGAAGAGGCAAGGGCACATGGAGATCTAAGTGAGAATGCAGAATATCATGCTGCAAAGGAAAGGCAATCTTTTATAGTTGGAAGGATAAATGAGCTAAAAGACATAATAAGCAGGTCTGAAGTAATAGACATTCAAGAGGGCCCTTCTGATAGGATAGTATTTGGAAAGACTGTTGTTCTCTATAATCTGAAGACAGATAAAGAAGAGGTATATCAATTAGTAGGCCCATATGAATCTGATCCTGAAAATGGGAAAATATCAGTTACCTCCCCCCTTGGACAGGCCCTTATTGGAAGGGAAAAAGGGGATGAGATAAAGGTAAAAACACCTGGAGGAATCCAGGAGTATGAGATAGTAGATATAAAATAGAGGGGTATATTATGGAAGAAGAAGAAAGAATAGGCCATGGATCGAGGGTAAGACTAAGATACAGGATGAAGGTAAAGCTTCCTGATGGAAGAGATGCTGAGAAGGAACATGAGGCAGTAATAGACTTTGTATATGGAGTAGAAGAGCAGACAAAGAGCTTAGAGAAGGCAATACATGGTGCAAAGAAGGGAGATGAGATTCAGGTCTATATTCCCCCTGCTGAACTATATGGTGAGAGAGACAATGATCTGATAAGGGAAATTCCAAAGAAAGGTCTTATCAAGCAAAGAGTAAGGAAGGGATATTATTATAGGCAGATAAAAAATGGTGCACTGGTCTCTTTTAAGGTCTTAGATATAAAGGATGATACTGTTATAGCTGACTTTAACCCTCCACTTGCAGGGGTTTCTGCAATATTGGATGTAGAGATACTTGATGTAGAAAAGGCAACAGAGAAAGAGATAGAATCTGCTATGAGGAAAGAGGCGAAGAGAAAGATAGGTTGTGAATAATGTATCCTGTTGTCCACCTCCCCTACGAGGGATTGAAACGAGTTTAAGGAGTGGGTAAAGAAAGGGCTGTATAAGAGTTCTTAGCCTACCTATAAGGGATTTAATTTTAGCTTTGGTTATTTTTCTTTTTTTTATTTTTTTTGAGGCTATTTAGGATTAATTCAAACAGCTTGTTGAGAAAGAACTCTAATAGTATTTTCATGAAAGATGGTAAGTGATGATGTTTGATTTCATTCAAAAGATTATTCCTGATACTCCAATTACATGCCCTTTCATCTGGCTTATATGTCTTGTGTTGATCTTCTTAGGCTCTCCTCCAGGATGGGTAATACTACTTGTTCTAACACTTCCTTTCTGGATTGTGGTTCTTCCAATTGATAAAGCTCGCCTTTTGTGTTTTTTCGCTCTTATCTTTTGCCTTTTATACCTCTAACTCCTGCCTTAAGATTTTCCAGCATGCTTAAAATGCTTTGCTTGACAAAGCAGATAAATTTCTTATTATTATAACAGCAAGTGGCGGTGTAGCTCAGCTGGTAGAGCATGCGGCTCATATCCGCAGAGTCACAGGTTCGAGTCCTGTCACCGCCACTAATTTATTGCCCTTCTCATGAAGTTTTTGTATTTCAAAAAAAGGGATTTCGGTGTAATATCAGAGGCCTTATATATAGCAGAAGATCTAACAGCAAATTTTTATAAGTTTTCCACAAATGAATGGAAAAAAAGACATATTTATGATCTTAAAACATTGATTGAACTCAAAAGATACCAGATAAGCAATAACGCCTTTGCCCTTATATGTAGAGACACTATAAAGGACGTAAATTTTATACCTCAGAAAATAAAAACTGCTTATCTTATATGCCTTCAAGATCATGTGATATTAAAAACCCTTTTGCAGGACAAAAATATCTCTCTACTTCCATTTCTGGTTTATATACTTACCCATGAATTAGTTCATATTGTAAGATTCTGTAATTACCTTGCGAGATTTAATGCATCCCAAGAAGAAAAAGAAAAGGAAGAAGAAATAGTAAATATAATAACGTTTGACATATTAAACTCTGTTATGATACCTAAACTTGATTATATTCTTAAGCTTTTTTGTAGTAGATACAGCTAAGGAGGAGGTGATATCAAATGCCCATATATGAGTATGAATGCACCAATTGTGGACATAGAATAGAGGTTATGCAAAAGTTTTCTGATCCACCAATTGAGGAATGTGAAAAGTGTCATGGGAAGATGAAAAAGCTCATTTCTCAGTGTACATTTCATCTAAAAGGAACAGGATGGTATGTAACTGACTATGGTTCAAAGTCAAAACAGAAAGAAAGTGAATCTAAGTCATCAAAAGAAAAAGAAAATTCTAAATAATTGAGGGTATAAAGATGCAGCCATTAAATGGAGATAGGGTCCAAAACAGGTTAATAAGACAATTGGACAGATTAGAAAGACAACAATGGTTTCAAAGGGAGAGATTTTTTAGATTTAGAATGGATGATATAAGTAATAGACTTGCTCAGGAGCTTATAACAAACCATATTATAGAGACAAAGAATCCTACTGCCATTGCAAAGGCTATTGCAGAAGGCCTAAGAAAGGCACTTAGAAGTTCTGATTTTGAATTCCAATACTTTATCTCTCCTATAAGGGATCTGGTTCAAAGGCCAGATCCTATCTCTTTATATATGACCCAGTATGTGCTGGAAATAATGATTGATCATCCTGAAGTAGAAGAGATCTATGGGACAGATGAAAAGATATATGAGGTGATAAATGGCGTATTAAAGAAGAATTATGAGGAGTTTGAGAAAATAGAAAAAGAGATTATTGAACAGCTATCACACAATAAGAATCTTATCCCGGGATCAAGGGAATATGAGATCGTATTGGATCAGCT
>JALVZP010000080.1:3752-3945 GCA_027037575.1 Desulfobacterales bacterium
CATTTCTATTTCCAGGTCAGGGCTCCCAATATGTGGGGATGGGAAAGGGTATATTGGAGAGATATCCTGAGACAAGGGCAATATTTGAAAAAGCAGATGAAATATGCAAGAAATCCATTTCAAGACTCTGTTTTGAAGGCCCTTTAGAGGAGCTTACACTTACAGAAAATCTCCAGCCTGCAATAACAGCAGT
>JALVZP010000081.1 GCA_027037575.1 Desulfobacterales bacterium
CTGATAAACATAGTTATGATCCCCTGTCCTTGCTTCTGCAATATCATGAAAAAGACACATAAGCACAACCTTCTCTACATCCACATCCTGCTCTGATGCCAGAGAAAATCCTATTATCGCTGTCCTGAAGGAATGCTCAGCAACAGACTCCTCTCCTGTCCCCAAGAACCTATATCCTGTTCTTGGGGTCCTCTTTAGCATGCCCATCTCAAAGAAGAACTGGACTAATCTTTTGAGCATAGATCAGATATTCCAGCCAAATATCGCCTGATTTCCCAATTCTTCTTCAATCCTAAGAAGCTGATTATACTTGCATGTCCTTTCAGATCTACAAGGAGATCCTGTCTTTATTTGCCCTGTTCCTGCTGCAACAGCAAGATCAGCAATAAAAGTATCCTCTGTCTCACCAGATCTATGAGAGATAACTGCATTCCATCCTGCCTTATATGCCAATCTTATTGCCTCTAAGGTCTCTGTAAGTGTTCCAATCTGATTAAGCTTTATAAGAACAGCATTTGCAGCCTTCTCCTTTATTCCCCTCTTTATCCTTTCTGTGTTTGTAACAAAGAGATCATCCCCAACTAACTGGATCTCCTTCCCAAGTCTTCTTGTCAGCTTTTTCCATCCTGACCAGTCATTTTCAGAAAGACCATCCTCAATGGATATGATTGGATACTTCTTTACCCATTCTTCATAAAGACTTATCATCTCATCTGATGAGTGTTCTGAATTGTCTGACTTAAAGAATACATACTTCCCATTTCTATAAAGGGAGGATGCTGCTGGATCAAGTGCAATTGCTACATCAACACCTGGCTTATACCCTGACTTCTCTATTGCCTCTATTATCATCTTTATGGGCTCTTCATTTGAGCTAAGGGATGGAGCAAATCCACCTTCATCCCCAACAGCAGTAGAGTGTCCTTTCTCCGTCAATACTTCTTTCAAGGTATGAAATACCTCTGCTCCTATTCTTAATGCCTCCTTAAAGCTTGGTGCTCCAATTGGAACGATCATAAATTCCTGAAAATCTATATTATTTGAGGAATGAAGCCCACCATTCAGTATATTCATCATTGGCACAGGAAGCCTACATGCATTTGGTCCACCCAAATACCTGTAAAGGGGAAGCCCATGAAGAGCTGCTGCTGCCCTTGCAGTAGCCAAGGAAACAGCAAGTATTGCATTTGCTCCAAGCTTTGATTTATTTGGTGTTCCATCCAGATCTATCATTGTCTTATCAATTAGTTTCTGATCAGTTGGATCCATTCCTAAGATGGCAGGAGCAATTATCTTCTCAACATTACTTACAGCCCTTTCAACCCCTTTTCCTTTATATCTCCTCTTTCTCTTATCCCTTAATTCAAGCGCTTCATATTTTCCTGTAGATGCACCAGATGGAACAGCAGCCCTTCCAATTATTCCATTTTCAAGGATAACATCCGCCTCTACAGTTGGATTTCCTCTTGAGTCCAAAATCTCTCTTGCCTTTACCTTTTTTATCCTTTCCATCTCTCCCCTCTTTTTAGTTTTTGATATCATAACATTTTTAGGAAAAAATATTCAACAGCGACTAAAACTTATTAGTAATTAATTTCCAGAAAACTTGATTTTTTTGGGTAAAAGTGGAGAATTGAAAAAAGTTTCTTTAAGGAGAATTTCATGTTTAGGTTTATAAAGACTGACATAGAAGATGCACTAAAGTTACTTAAAGATCTCCCAAATATAGGGATATATATCGCCCAGGATAATAGATTTAGATTTGTAAATGATGAAATGACAAAGATAACAGGATTTAGCAGGGAAGAGCTATTCAATATGAATCCTATGGATCTGGTACATCCTGAGGATAGGGAAAGAGTAAGGAGAGAAGCAATAAGGATGCTAAAGGGAGAGAAGGATACCCCTTACGAGTTTAGGGCATTAAGGAAGGATGGAAGCATAGGATGGGTTTTGGCAAAGGCAATTCCAGTAAAGTTTCGTGGAAGTGATGCAGTCCTTGTAAATTTTATGGATATTACGAGGCAAAAAGAGTTAGAACAGATTCTCAGAAAGGTCCTTGATCTATCACCTGCAGGGATATGTCTTGCAGAAAGAAGGGTAATAAAGTGGGCAAATCCTGAGATGGCGAGGCTTTTTGGATATAAAGATGTAAAGGAATTGGAGGATCTTCCTGCAAGGGATTGTTATGCAAGCGATGAAGAATATGAGAGGGTTGGAAAAATCCTTTACACAGTCTTAAAAAATGGAGTCCCTGCTCAGACAGAGGCACTATTTAAGAGAAAGGATGGATCTACATTCTGGGGAATAATAAAGATGTCTACATTTGATCCTGAAGCACCACAAAAGAGGGTTATTGCGGCTGTAATGGATATATCAGAAAAAAAGAGGCTTGAAGAAGAGCTCTTTAAAGAAAAGGAGCTATTTGAAGTTACACTTATGTCCATAGGTGATGGTGTAATATGCACAGATAGAGAAGGAAGGGTCAGATTTATAAACAAGACTGCACAAAAGCTTACAGGATGGAGTGAAGAAGAGGCAATAGGAAGGCCACTTAGGGAAGTTTTTCATATTGTAAATGAGTTTACGAGGGAGAGATGCGAGGATCCAGTAGAAAAGGTGCTTAGGACAGGAAAAGTTGTTGGTCTTGCAAACAATACTGTCCTCATAGCAAAGGATGGGACAGAGAGGATACTTGCAGATAGCGGTGCACCAATAAAGGATAAGGATGGGAATATTATTGGAGTTGTTTTGGTATTTAGGGATGTGACAGAGCAGAGAAGATTGGAAAGAGAGATTGCAAGAATGGAGAGATTAGAATCCATAGGGGTTCTTGCAGGAGGAATTGCCCATGATTTTAATAACTTACTTATGGGAATGCTTGGGAATATAAGTCTTTTAAAGACCAGGACTTCTCCAGATAAGTCAGAATATAGATATTTAGAAAATCTGGAAAGGGTTGTTATTCAGGCAAGATCACTTTCTCAACAGCTCCTTACTTTTTCAAGAGGTGGAAGGCCTATAAGAAAGCCGATAGACATAGCTGATCTTCTTAAAAAAGCAGTAAGGTTTGCATTAAGTGGGGCAGATATAAGATGCGATTTTTATATACAGGATGGAATATGGAAGGTAAATGGAGACAGAAATCTACTATCTCAAGTAATAAATAATATTGTGATAAATTCAAGGCAGGCAATGCCATCTGGAGGGAGAATAACTGTAAAGGCGGAAAATGTTAAAGTTGAAGATGAAAGCATCCCTGTAAGGAAGGGAAACTATGTAAAGATTACTATTCAGGATACTGGGATAGGAATCCCTAAGGAATATATAAGCAGGTTATTTGATCCATACTTTACAACAAAACAGAAAGGGAGTGGATTAGGACTTACAGTTGCATATTCTATAATAAAAGATCATGAAGGATATATAACGATAGATTCTGAGCTTGGAAAAGGAACAACTGTAGAGATATATCTCCCGGCAGTTTTAGAAAAGGAGGAAGAAAAGACACTCAAACTAGAAAGGCTTAAAGTCCTTGTTATGGATGATGAAGAGATAGTCCTTTCAGTCTTAAAAGAGATGCTAAATACCCTGGGACATGAAGCAAGAACAGCAAGTAATGGAGAAGAAGCAATAGAGCTTTATAAGAAAGAGAAGTTTGATCTTGTAATACTTGATCTTACTGTTCCAGCAGGTATGGGAGGTCAAGAGACAATGGAAAGACTTCTCGAGATTGATCCTAATGTAAGGGCAATTGTTTCAAGTGGTTATTCGAATGATCCAATAATGAGTGAATATGAAAAGTATGGATTTAAGGCAGTAATTGCAAAACCGTATGGATTGGAAGAGCTAAGAGAGGCAATAAAGAAGGCGATTTCTTAGAGGAGTAAAGGATGGTAGAAAGACAATACATAGTGG
>JALVZP010000082.1:0-3721 GCA_027037575.1 Desulfobacterales bacterium
TTACAAATCTATAGAATTTATCAAGCAGCTTTAATCTCTCCTTTTCTTCTTTTTTTTTAATAGTTCTAATATTTAAAAGTCTTTTAAATCTAATATCCAATTTCTGTAGATATGGCAGCGGCATACTGAAAGATTCATTCATCCACTCTATAAGATAGGCATGGTATCCAATCATCATAAAGGCAATTATAGGCCAAAGGATTGAAATAATCTTCTTAGACATTTTGATCTTTGATCAAAAAGTTATATTTCATCTTTATCCTAAAGGACCCTTTCATGGGTTTGGTAAATTTTATGTCTATATTTTCTATTTCAAGGTATGGGAATCTTTTTTTTATAGAAGAAAGCATGTTTATAAAACCTATGATTATGCCATTGCACATAAGATCTATTTCTACATTAGAAATTCCTTTATATATGCCACCATATTCTATTTTCTCCATTGTTAATCCATTCTTTTTCAGCAGCCTTTCTAATCTTTCTTCAATCTTTAATAGTCCTATCTTTATATTAGGAATATGATCATAGAATTTTTCCTTTTCCCTGGAGATATCTTCAAGTTGTCCTTTATGAAGTTTTAAGAACCTTTCTATTTCTTCTTTTACAATTAAACTTTCTTTTCTTTTTTGATAATCATTTATCTTATAAAGATTGAAGAAAAATAAACCAATAGCACAGCTCCATACTAATGCTAAAATCAGCCATTTCTTTTTATATCTATCCTTCATTTATATTAAAACCGAATAAAAAGCCAAATCCTTCTTTCTTCTTTTTTATATCAATCTCAGATAGCCCGGGTATTTTGGTATTTTTAAAAGTTTTCCTTAATCTCTTTAAAAAAGCAGAGAATCTGTCCTGAAATTCTTCTATACTACGGGAATCTACATATCCTATTAGCTCTATATTTAGAGGGCCAGATCTTATTTTTATTTCTGTTAGATGGACATGATCTGGAAGACAGTTCAGGATTTTTAATAAAAGCAGAGAAAAATCAGGTCTTTTTTCATAAGATATAATCTCATCTAAATAGGATATATAATCCTGGACATAGAGGAATTTCCCTTTCTTTTCTTTTGGAAGAGGAGGAAAGATCCTATTGAAAAATAAGGTTTCCATAAGCATTATCATAAAGACCAATACACCTACTATAATGCCTGTGTTTTGAAAAAAAAACCATTCTTTTAACCTTCTTATTGGCCTGTATGGAATATAAAATGCTGAATTTAAGATATCTGATTTATCTAAGAATGCAAAGGTTCCTAACTTTTCTACAAGGGATATTTCTGGATTAGGGAGATAAATCTTATCGCTTATATCCTCTACTTCTATATTTAGCATATTGGCCAGTTTTTCTTTGTCGTTCTCATTTTTTGGAATAATATATATCTTTTCTATTTCCTTCTTTGTCCTTTGGCTTACAAGCCTAAATGATTGCATTGCTTCATAGGATATCTGATTTATATAGGTCTCTTCATCTATATCTATAAGGCGTGAAAAAAGAAAACAGGAATCAGAAAAGAAACACAGATATGCATTCTTATAGTATATATGCATAAATAAAATTGTTCCTTTGTCCATCTCAAATTTTCTGCTTAACTTTGACTTCCATAAAAAGGCAGGAGTTGTTATTCTTTGTTCTATCAACAGATCTGAGAATAGATTCCTGTAGAGGGAATAAAAGAGGGACTCTGATATCAGATATACTAATATCCCCCTCTGTTCCTGTTGTTTAAGAAAGATATATTCAAAAAAGTCCTTTGACTCAGGTATTTCAGGAAAATCAGAAGGAAGCCTTCTCTTTAAAAATTCTTCAATAATAGATTTTCTTTTGGTCTCTAAGGGATAAAATCTGGATGTAATCCAATAGTCTGGAATAACAATAAGCCCTTTTTCTTCATGAATAATCTCTTTTTTAAAGGTCTCAGGAGAGGAGATAAGATCATCTATCAAAAATTGCCTGGTAATCTTTATCTGATCCTTTAAATCCAATAAAAGAAGCTCTTTATCTGTAAGAAAAAAGATATATTTCATAATTTGTTATTATAAATATAGTATGCCTGATTCAATGCATCATCTTTTCCCAAAAACTTTTTTTCTTTTTTTTATCTTTCTTAATCTCCATCCCTTCTATCTTTGCAAACTCCTCTAATAACTCCTTTTGCCTTTTTGTAATATGCTTCGGAATTCTAATATCTACTTTTACAAAAAGATCTCCTCTCCTATTTGAGCCAAATATAGGCATACCTTTCCCTGGGATTCTAAGAAGTTCACCTGGTTGTGTTCCTTGAGGAATTTCTAATTCTACTTCATCTCCACCAATAAGAGGGACTTTGATACTATCTCCAAGTATTGCCTGGACAAAGGATATAGGCACTTCACAATAGAGATGATTTCCCTTTCTTTCAAAGAAATCATCCTCTTTGACATGGATAACTATTATCAAATCCCCTGGAGGGCCGCCATATTCTCCTGGCTCTCCTTCCCCCCTTATCCTGAGATGTGTCCCTGTATCTACGCCTGGCGGTATCTTGATTTTAACCTTCCTTTTTCTCTTTATATATCCATTCCCTCTACATTCTGGACATGGCTTGGAAAAGATATATCCTTCACCATTGCATTTAGGACATGTTGTGCTTATATGGAAAAATCCATGAGACCTGGTAATCTGACCAGTTCCTCTACATGCAGGACATGGACGTCTATCTTTTCCACCTACTCCATCACATTCAGGACAGGGTTCAATCCTCTCAAATGATATTTCCTTTTCAACACCCTTAAATGCCTCTTCAAGTGTTATTTCTATATCATACCTGAGGCTCCTTCCCTGCCTTGGTCTTTCTCTTCTTCTGAATGTTCTAAATCCAAAGAAATCCTCAAATATATCGTCAAATCTGGCAAATATTTCCTCTATATCTGAAAATCCAGCAGAATATCCGCTTCCTTCAAGTCCCTGATGTCCATACATGTCATAGATACGCCTTTTTTCAGGATCACTTAAAACCTCATATGCCTCTGATATTTCTTTAAACTTCTCCTCTGCTTCTTTATTCCCAGAGTTTCTATCTGGATGATATTGGAGTGCAAGTTTCCGGTATGCCCTTTTTATCTCTTCTTCTGATGCATCCCTTGAAACACCTAATATTTCATAGTAATCTTTTTTAATCATTTGCCTCTCCTTCTTCCTCCTTTAATTCTGTCTTTTCTGGAAGTAATTTCTCAATCTCAGGTAAAACTTCTACCTCCGGTTGTGGAAGCTCTTGTCCTGGTCTTATAGGATAGACTTTTCCTGCTGCAATTTCCCTTAATGCAGTAACCACCTCCTTATTATCACATTCTACAAGAGGGAATGCGCCTTTTTTAAGTTCCTTTACTCTCTTTATAGCTACATGAACCAGCTCAAAGCGATTTTCTACATTTTTTAAACAATCTTCAATAGTAATCCTTGCCATTTTATCCCTCCGATCTTAAAATTAATTAAATTTTGATTTATATAAATTTCTGTGTTAGAAGTAAAGCAAGATGTTAGCGAAGGTCTTAAGTGGGGCCGTAATAGGCATTGACGGTTATATTGTGGAGGTAGAAGTAGATATATCTCACGGCCTTCCATCTTTTTCCATTGTAGGGCTTCCAGAAGTAAGTGTAAAGGAAAGCAAAGAAAGAGTAAAATCTGCTATTGTAAATTCTGGCTATCATTTTCCCTCAGATCGAATAACAGTAAATC
>JALVZP010000082.1:3731-10176 GCA_027037575.1 Desulfobacterales bacterium
CACTAAATGGTCTTGTTAGACCAGTAAGAGTAGTTCTTCCATTAGCTAGTGCTGCAAAGGATTCTGGTCTAAAAGGGATTGTACTTCGATATGAAAATGCACCAGAGGCATCTGTTGTAGATGGAATTGATGTAATTCCCATAAAATATCTTTCAGACATAGTAGAATTTTTTACAGGTAATAAAAATATAAATCCTTTTAAGAGAGAAGACAATCTTGAAGAAGAGGATGAAGAATGGGATATTGATCTAAAGGATGTGAAAGGGCAGGAGAATGCAAAAAGGGCATTGGAGATTGCGGTTTCAGGTGCACACAATATCCTCATGATAGGTCCACCTGGATCTGGAAAAACAATGCTTGCAAAAAGGATTCCAACAATCATGCCTCCTATGAGCTTTGAGGAGGCACTTGAAACAACAAAGATATATAGTGTTGCTGGATCTTTATTGAATAAAGGTGGCTTAATAAAGAAAAGGCCTTTTAGGGCACCTCATCATACCATATCAGATGTAGGAATGGTTGGTGGTGGTCATCCTCCAAGACCTGGAGAAATAAGTCTTGCAAACAATGGTGTTCTCTTTTTGGATGAGCTTCCAGAATTTAAAAGAAATGTATTAGAGGTATTAAGGCAGCCATTAGAGGAAAGAAGAATAAATATAACAAGGGCAGGAATAAGTGTAACATATCCAGCAAAATTTATGCTTGTAGCAGCAATGAATCCTTGTCCATGTGGATACTTGGGAGACAGGATTCACACCTGCACATGCTCTGTGGCTCAGATACAGAGATACAGATCAAGGATATCAGGCCCACTCTTAGACAGGATAGATTTGCATATAGAGGTTCCAGCCTTATCATATAAAGAGCTTTCTTCAAAAGAGGAAGGGATAGGTTCAAAAGAGGTATTAGAAAGGGTTTTAAGGGCAAGGGAGATACAAAGAGAAAGATTTAAGAATTTTAAGATAAATACAAATTCGGAAATGCAGGCATCCCACTTAAAGAAATTCTGTAAATTGGATAAAGAATCCCAATCCCTTATAAAGGATGCAGTTGAGCATCTTGGGATAAGTGCAAGGGTATATTCAAGGATACTCAAGATTGCAAGGACAATAGCAGATCTTGATGAAAGTGATGATATAAAGGTGGATCATGTGGCAGAGGCAATCCAGTACAGGATTCTGGATAGAAAGTTACTTTTTTAGGAGTAGAATATGAGAGAAGAGACAGAAAAGGTAATACATTTTAAAAGGGAAGGACAAACAGTCTTAGAAAGAAGAAGGGAGATATTTTTTGAAAAACTCTTTTCCCTTCCTGAAACAAAGACATTGAACTTTATCTTGGAACAGAAGGATGCTGTCCAGCTTATTCAATCACTTCATTCTACTGATCTATATTGGATTATAAAAAAGATAGGTGAAGAGGATTCTGTTCCAATTCTCAGGATGGCTACAGAGCAGCAGTGGCAGTTTATATTGGATATGGAGATATGGAAAAGGGATAGGATAGATATAAAGAGAACAAGCTATTGGCTTAAAAAATTTTTGGAAGCAGATGCTGAAAGGCTTGCAAACTGGCTTATAACTGAAGAAATGGAAATGTTTACCTATTATTATCTCTTTCGAATGGTAGAGGTAGTAATAGGAACAGATGACAACATCTACGACCTTCCAGAAGAATATTTTACCTTAGATGGTATGTTTTATCTAAAGTTGAAAGATGAGGATCAGAAGGGTCTGATAGAAATATTATTAAAGCTTATAGCATCACAAGACTTTTTAAAATATCAGGCACTTCTTATGACATCAAGGGCAATACTTCCTGCATCAACAGAAGAAGAGCTTTATAGACTGAGAAGTATAAGGATTGCAGAGTATGGTTTCCTTCCATTTGAAGAGGCAATATCTGTTTATGCACCTTATCCTCTGGAAAAGCTTGTAAAAAAAGATAGTACAGAAAGCATAATAATCGTAGATAAAGAGGAGAATAGTGTGGTTCCCCATCTTCCTATATACCAGCTTCAGCCAAAAGGGATCTTTCCTTTGGCAATAAAGAATATAAGAGACAATCAGCTAATGGATAGATTAAGGATTGAGTTTGCTGGATTATGCAATCAGATCTTTTCTGCAGACGGACTTTCCCTTATAGAGTTAGAGGATCTTATAAAGATTGTGAGAAAGGCAGCAGGATATATAAACATTGCAATAGAGAAGATATGTAAGGATGATATATCAAAGGCTATAGAGCTTATAAAGAATAATCCATTAGTCTTTATATTTAGAGCAGGATTTGGTATTGCACTTAGACTTAAGTGGGAGGTAAGCAGGTGGATAAAGAATAGCTGGTTTAAGAGTTATGGTCTTGATCTTGGATTCTGGGGATCAGAATGGGGGGAGATTTTAAAAGGACTTACCATGAAAAGGCCAATGTATTATGTTGGAATAGAGGATGGAGAGGATTTTAGGCCATTTGAATCCCTGTCTGAGATAGAAAGATGTGAGGATATATTTAGGAAAGTAAAGGCATTGGATGATCTTTTTTCCAAGCTTACTTCACTTTATCCAATAGAGAAAGGAGTATTAATAGATCCTGCAATCACGTTTCACCCATTTATCTTTACATTCTGGGCAAGGAATATATTAGGGCTTAGACCAGGATTTGAGGCATTAAGATTAGATCAGATAAAGGATCTCTTCAGGATCCTGAGGAAGGAGGATAAAGGAAAACCATATAGGATGGAAGGATACAGGGAAAGATTTATAGAAGAGATGAGTTCATATCTTCCTGAATCAAAGGAGCTAAGGGATCTTCTTTCTTCCCTGTGGGATGAATTTGTTGAGGAATATGAATTTGTTGAGGAGAAGGATATAGATGAAAGATATATTAGATTCTTCCTTATCCGATAAGGTCTATTTCTGGCTCTCTTTAAAGCTGATTAGAGGGGTAGGAAATAGTATATTTTTAAGACTCTTACAGGTTTTTGGTTCTCCAGATAAGGCACTTGAGGCAGATGAAGATGACTTAATAGATGCAGGCATAAGAAGGGATATAGCAAGAAATATTAGAAAAAAAGATTTTTTATTAGATCCAGAAGAGGAAATTAAAAAGTTAAGAAGATTAAATGCAAGGATAATAACATATGATGATCCAGAATATCCCTCTATTTTAAAAGAGATAGACTATCCACCTGTGCTTTTATATGCATTAGGAAGAAAGATTCCATATAATCAATTCTTTATAGCAATTGTTGGGTCAAGAAATGCAAGCCATTATGGAATGAGAGCAGCAGAGAATATTTCATATAGATTGGCAAAACTTGGAATAGAGATTGTAAGTGGAATGGCAAGGGGAATTGATACCTATGCACACAAAGGTGCACTAAAGGCAGATGGATATACGATTGCTGTTCTTGGAACAGGAATTGATGTTATATATCCAAGAGAAAATAAAGGACTATTTCAGCAGATAAGGGAAAATGGGACAATAATAACAGAATTTCCTACAGGAACACCTCCAGATGGAAAGAATTTTCCCATAAGAAACAGGATCATCAGCGGGATAAGTAGAGGAGTTCTTGTTGTGGAAGCAGCAAAAAGAAGTGGTTCACTTATTACAGCATCCTTTGCACTTAATCAGGGGAGGGAAGTATTTGCAATTCCAGGTATGATAGATTCTATAAGGAGTCAGGGGACCCATTTTCTTATAAAGCAGGGAGCAAAGCTTGTAGAAGATGTGGAAGATATATTAGAAGAGTTTGGGATAAAAATAGAGGAATCTCAGGATAAAAAAGATCATAAGCCTCTGGTAAAGTTAAGCAATCAAGAAAAAAAGATATATGAATGCTTAGATGAAACGCCTGTTCATATAGACGAGATAATAAGATCGACTGAATTGGACCCTTCTGAGGTTTTAAGCACACTTTTAAGGATGGAGCTTAAAGGGATAGTAAGGCAGATGCCTGGAAGACTATTTGTAAAAAATATGGGTTAGGTTATGGGGAAGAAGCTTCTTATAGTAGAATCTCCTACAAAGACAAAGACACTTAAGAGATATCTGGGCGCAGAGTTTGATGTAAGGGCTACATTGGGTCATATTAAGGACCTTCCTGAAGAAAGACTTGGAGTAGATATAGGAAATGGGTTTACACCAGAGTATGTGATTATAAAAGGAAAAGAAAGGGTGTTAAGAGAGCTAAAAAAAGCTGCAAAGAATGCAGATGAGATATATCTCGGCACAGATCCGGATAGGGAAGGTGAGGCAATTGCATGGCATGTTGCAGAAGAGCTTAAAAAGTTAAAGGAAGTTCGTAAAAAGAAGATATTTAGGGTCCTATTTAATGAAATCACAAAAAAGGCAGTAAAAGAGGCTATCTTATCCCCACAGGAATTAAATAAGGACAGGTTTGAATCTCAGGTAGCAAGAAGGATATTAGATAGGATTGTAGGATACCAGATTTCCCCACTTCTCTGGAAAAAGGTAAAAAGGGGACTTAGTGCAGGAAGGGTTCAATCTGTTGCACTTAGAATGATATGTGAAAGGGAAAAGGAGATCTTATCCTTTGTCCCTGAAGAATACTGGACATTAGATGTTATCTTAAGGGATAAGGAAGGAAGAGAGATAAAGGCAAGGCTATTTAAGTATGGGGAAGATAAGATAGAGCTAAAGAATGAAGAACAGGTAAAGGAGATAATCTCTGAGATAGAGAAAGAGACCTTCAATGTCATATCTGTTTCTAAGAAGAAGGTAAAGAAAAATCCACCACCTCCATTTATAACAAGTATCCTTCAGCAAGAGGCATATAAGAGGTTTGGTTTTTCAGCAAAAAAGACCATGCTAATTGCACAAAACCTGTATGAGGGTGTAGAGCTTGGAGAGATGGGGCAGATTGGTCTTATTACATATATGAGGACAGATTCATTCAGGATATCAGATGAAGCAATGGGAATGGCGAGGGAATATATAGAAAAGAGATTTGGTAAGGAATATATTCCTGAAAAACCAAATGTGTTTAAGAGCAAAAAGGGTGCACAGGATGCCCATGAGGCAATAAGACCTACCATGATAGATCTTGAGCCAAAGAAGATAGCAAGATATCTTACAAAGGATCAGCTATCCCTATACACACTTATCTGGAATAGATTCGTTGCATCTCAGATGTCCCCTTCCATATTTGAACAGACGCAGATAGACATAAAAGCAGGAGATGCAATATTCAGGCTAACTGGAAATGTAATGCTATTTGACGGATTTGGGATTATATACGGAGAAAAAGAGAAGGAAGATACCATACCCAAGCTTAGAGAAGGGCAAGTCCTTGAACTTGTAAGATTTGAGCCTTCGCAGCATTTTACCCAACCTCCACCAAGATATACAGATGCAACCCTTATAAAAGATCTGGAAAAACACGAAATAGGAAGACCATCTACCTATGCCACTATTGTTGAGGTCATAAATAATAGGGCATATGTGGTAAGGGATGAGAAAAAGAGGTTTAGACCAACAGAGCTTGGATTTCTGGTAACAGAGATCTTAAAAAAGAGCTTTCCTGATATATTGGATATTGGATTTACTGCAAAGATGGAAAAGAGTTTGGACAAGATAGAGCAAGGAAAGAAGAAATGGTTAGATGTGATAAAAAATTTCTATAAAAGGTTTTCAAAGGAGCTAAAGAAGGCGGAAAAGGAGATGAAAGGGGAGCTTTCTACAGAACTTAAATGTCCTGAATGTGGAGGAGGTCTGGTTATAAGATCTGGAAAGAATGGACTCTTTCTTGCATGTTCCAATTTTCCAGAATGTAGATATACTTCTGATTTTCATAGGGATGAGAACGGAAATATTGTAATAGATGAAAGGAATCAGACAGATGAGATATGTGAGATATGTGGTAGTCCGATGGTTGTAAAGAGAGGAAAATTTGGGCTCTTTCTTGCATGCTCTTCCTATCCCAAGTGTAAAAATACAAAGAGCTTGGAAGAAAAGAAGATAATAGATACAGGTATTCCCTGTCCAGAAGAAGGGTGTAGTGGAAGACTTGTGGAAAGGGAAACAAAGAAAGGAAAGAAATTTTATGCATGCAGTAGATATCCTGAATGCAGTTTCTCTATGTGGGATGAACCATATGATGGGACATGTCCAAAATGTGGGACAAAGGTGCTTGCAATAAAGAGATATAAGAATGGAAGGGCCATGATATTCTGTAGAAATAAAGAATGTGATTATAAAGAGAAGGTGGATAAGAGATGAAAAGGATATTTATTCATGGATTGGAAAGCAGCAGTCAGGGAGTTAAGGGAAGATACTTTAAAGAGAATTTTCCTGATATGATTGTCCCGGACTTTTCTGGATCACTTGAAGAAAGGATGAGGAAGCTAAGGGAAGTATTAAAGGGAAATGATGAGGTAATAATTGTTGGATCAAGCTATGGTGGTCTTATGGGCACAATCTTTTC
>JALVZP010000082.1:10186-12460 GCA_027037575.1 Desulfobacterales bacterium
GAGGAAGAAAGGGTGAAAAGACTGATACTCCTTGCTCCTGCCATAAATTACTTGGATTCGGCAATTAAGCTGCTTGGTATAGAAAAAAAGAGACTCAATATCCCTACATATATTTATCATGGAAAAAGGGATGATGTTATTCCATTAGAGGAAGTAAGGCCTGTAGCAGAAGAGATCTTTACCAATCTTTCATTTAATATGGTTGATGATGACCATTATCTTCACAATACCTTCAGAAACATAGATTGGAAATCTCTCCTTAGATGAAATATGTAAGGGTTGCTGTAAATCTTCCTGTAAGAAGGACATATACCTATTTTCTTCCTGAGGATTTTTCTGAGAAAGACTATACTGGCTATGCCGTATTAGTTCCATTTGGAAATCAGAGGACAACAAGCTTTATACTTGGAGAAGATGAGGAGATAGAGGAAGGAATTGAGATTAAGCCAATCTTAGATATCTTAAGTGAAGGCCCTTTATTTACAAAAAAGATGGTAAGATTTTTTGAATGGATGTCAGAATACTATTTTTATCCAATAGGTCAGATAATAAATTCTTCCATCCCTTCTATGCTAAATGTAAACAGATTCTTTACAGCAACCATTACAAAGAAGGGAGAAAAGGCAGTAGAAGAGCTTCCTGAAGATAGCATTGAAAGAAAGGCACTTTTATGGATAAAGAAGAATCCAGGAAAAAGGATTGATCTTCCTATAAGGACTATTCAGAAGCTAAAGGAGAATAGATGGATAAATTTAAGGAAATGGATAGACAAAAAGAAGAGATGGCCTTTGATGAGGAAGTTTATAAGGCTAAAGGAGGGAAAGATTGAGTGGGATGATCTAAGGGAGGAAGAAAAGAGAATAATTTCATATTTAAAAGAAGTGAATGAGATCCCTGTATTCAGATTAAAAAATGAGATAAAGAACGTGTATTATCTTGTTAGGAGGCTTGAAAAAAAGGGGATAATAGAAAGCTTTGATGCACCTGTATATAAGGATCTTACAGGACAGATCCTTGGACCCATAATTGTTCCAGAAAGGCTGGAAAGACAGCAAGAAATCGCCCTATCCAGGATAGTATCCTCCTTAAAGAAGAATAGATTTTACACATATCTTCTCTTCGGAGTAACAGGAAGTGGGAAGACAGAGGTGTATATAAGGGCAACACAAGAGGCATTAAGTATGGGAAAGCAGGTTATAATCCTTCTTCCTGAAATATCCCTTGCAATCTATATAGAATCTATTTTGAGGGCAAGGCTTGGAGAAAGGGTCTCCATATACCATAGCAGATTGAGTGAAGGAGAAAGATATGAGCAATGGATCAGGATGGCAAAAGGAGAGATAGATGTTGTTGTTGGAGCAAGGTCTGCCCTGTTTTCTCCACTTCCAAGACTTGGTCTCATCATAGTGGATGAGGAACATGATCCATCCTATAAGCAGGAAAATATCCCATATTATCAGGCAAGGGATTCAGCAGTTATGAGGGGTCAGATAGAGGATGCAGTGGTTGTTCTTGGATCAGCAACACCATCTGTCCAATCATATCATAATTGCCTTCAGGGAAAATATAGGCTTATCCTGATGAAAAAGAGGGTAGATGATAGACCAATGCCTGAGATAGAGATTGTGGATATGAGAAAGGAGACTTCTAAGATCCTGAGTAAAAGGCTTATTGAAGCAATTAAAGAGAATCTAAAGAAAGGAAATCAGACAATACTTTTTCTAAATAAAAAAGGATTCTTTAGACTCTATATATGCCTTAGATGTGGTCATCCTGTTAGATGTCCAAACTGTGATGTGAGTCTTGTCTATCATCTAAGGGAGGAGAGGCTTAGGTGTCATTATTGTGGATATTATAAAGAAATTCCCAAGAAGTGTGATAATTGTGGAGGAATGCGTTTTAAGGCAATTGGATTTGGAACAGAAAGGTTGGAAAAGGAGATATCAGAGCTATTTCCAGATGCAAGAATAAGCAGGATGGATGCAGACATTGTAAGAAAGAAAGGGACTGTCCCAAAGATCTTGGGGGAATTTGTAGATAGAAAAATAGATATACTTATTGGAACACAGATGGTTACAAAGGGATATCATTTTCCTCATGTTACACTGGTTGGGGTAATAGATGCAGACATATCTCTTCTCTTCCCGGACTTTAGGGCAGCTGAATGGACATATCAGCTTATATCTCAGGTATCTGGAAGGGCAGGAAGAGGAAAAGAAAAGGGAAATGTAATAATTCAGACACATAATCCATATCATTATTCAATACAGGCAG
>JALVZP010000083.1 GCA_027037575.1 Desulfobacterales bacterium
CCCTCCTTTAAATTTAAAGTTGTTCTTATTGAAACAGGATCATCGGAAGGCCTTAATATCCTCTTTCCTGAAGATATCTGTTCAAATTCCTTATTCAGATTATTCGTGACATTGTCTAAGTTCCTTAGGAAATTTCTGTATATTATTCCGTGTGTAATCCTCATCTTATGCACCCATGTTTATAATAACTTCTGTTATCTTGGATGCAACATCTATAAGTCTTGCTGATGCAGTATACATATACTGAAACTTTATTATATTTGCTGCCTCCTCATCCAGGTTTACACCAGATATGGAATCAAAATGATCCTGTATGCTCTGGACAATTTGTTCCTGAAGTTTTAAAGAATCCCTGTTTATACTTCTTTTATTTCCTATATCAGATATGATCTGATCATAGAATCCATCTATCGTAAATCCATCTAAGGAGCTTAGCTTTTCATCCCTTATTGAAATGATACTTAATACATTTCTATTGTCAGATGGGAGGCTTGCAGGATCAGAAGAAGCAGCAATCTCTTTTGGATCATTTATATTTAACCTTATTGTTCCTGATGGATCCTGTGGATCAAATTCAAAGAAGTCCTTCCCAATATTTCCATTTAGATCATATCCTTTTTTATGCTGTGAATTTATCTCTGTTGAAAGCTCTTCTGCAAATCTGTTCAGTTTTTCTATATATTCATTAATAACCTGATCTCTTATTTCTATATATGCAGCTACCTTTCCCCTTTTTGAATTCAACATCTTGGAAGTAATATCCTCTGTTCCATCCCATATAATCTTTATTCCTCCATCCTGATTTAGCTGTGTGCTAAGAGCAAAAGATTGTGATTCTATAACCAATGCCTGCCCCTGCATAAATACACTTACCTGGCCATCAGTGTTAGTTATATAATCTGCTCCTATATCCTCAGAGAGCTTTCTTAAAAGTGTATCTCTTTCATCAGTAAGGTTATTTACATCCTGCTTAGAAACCTTCCCAAACTTTATTTTATAATTCAGTTCTGAAATCCTTTTTATGGAATTGTTTACTTCTTCTATTACCGAATCTATGTCAGGCTTGATAAAATCTTTCATCTCAGTTAATTCTTTTTTCTTTTCCCTAATCCTGCTTGCCAATGCATTTGCCTTTTCAAGCAAAGATGATCTTATAGAAAGATTAGATGCATCTGTAGAAAGCTCCTCCCATGCATTCCAGAAATCTGTAAGTGCTTTCTTTATTCCTTCCAAATCTATCTCATTAAATATCCCTTCCAGCTCATTTAACATCTGATCCTTTATCTTGTAATATCCTAAGGGAGACAATTCATTCTGCCATGCCTTTGCCAGAAAAGGATTTATATCCCTTTTTACCTGATCAACAATAGCACCTCTTCTATTAGGAAGCTGTTTTATTGCCAAGCCCCTTCTTGTATAGCCAGGAGTCTCCACATTCGCCACATTATTCCCGCTTACCTCAAGTCCATATTGGGCAACCTTTATTCCAGTAAGTGCTATATCAAAAAGGCTTGTAAGCATACTACTTTACTCCAAAGATGTCTTCCAATATTCCCTTTGCCACCTTCTTTGCATCTATCTTATATGTCCCCTGATTTATTGCATTTTTGATCTCTTTCACCCTCTTCTCTCTTACATCAGGAAGTTCCTTAACAATATCCCTGTATTTCTTTATCTCTTCTTTAAAGGATACCCTCACATCCTTTTTTGTCACATTCTCTATGTGTCCTTTATTTAATTTCCTATGATTTTCAAGCTTCATTATCTTTGCATGCTCTATATTATAGGTTTGATCCATTCCTGGCTTATTTATCTTCATGCTCTCATCTCCTTTTCTCTTTCTTTTTTATACTTATCGTCATCTCTTCTTATCTGTTCGGTCAGGAATAAGCCTTGAAAGCTCTTTATAGAGCATATCTGAAATCCCCAATCCCTTTACCTTTGCTACTTGCTCAGCTATCTTTTCATCAAAGAGGGAGGTATATATCTCCTCTGAAAGCTCCCTCTTAAATAGATGTGACTTTGGTATAGATCTTCTCATGACCTTAAGCATATATTCAATAAATATTGCTTCAAATTCTTTGCATGCCTCCCTCAGCTTTTCCCTTTTTACTTCTATATTATCTTCCAATTTCTCTATCCTCATTATATCACCTCTATCTCTGCATGTAATGCACCTGCCTCCTTTAATGCCTCCAATATCGCTATAAGATCCCTTGGAGTTCCACCAATGGCATTTAATGCCTTCACAAGATCAGATATGGTAGCAGTCTTTGGAACAAGGAATAATGGCTTCTTTTCTTCTGTTATCTGTATCTTTGTCTCAGGTGTAACAATGGTCTCTCCAGTAGAAAATGGAAGTGGCTGGCTTACCTTCGGTGTCTCCTTTATTACTATGCTTAGTCCACCATGAGCAATTGCAACGGTAGATATCCTCACATCCTTTCCTATAACAACTGTTCCTGTCCTTTCATTTATAACCACCTTTGCCTTTGTATCTACAGAAACATCCAGATCTCCAATCTTTGCAAGAAAATCCACTATATCATTCTTCTCAATTACATTTACCTTTACTGTCGCAGGATCTACTGCCTTCGCAATATTTATTCCCAAATATCTGTTTATTGCCTTTGCAATATTGTCTGCTGTATTAAAGTCTGGAGAATTTAGGACTATAGAAATGGAATTTCTATTAAGTGAGAAATCAAATGGGAGCTTTCTCTCAATTATAACTCCATTTACAACCCTTCCTGTTGTAGTAATATTTTTGCTTACAGATGCTCCTTTTCCACCTGCAAAGAATCCCCCTCCAATTGAGATAGGACCTTGTGCAATAGCATATACCTTTCCATCAACTGCCCTGAGTGGGGTAAGAAGAAGGACTCCACCTTGAAGGCTCTTCGCATCTCCAATAGAGGAGACAATAGCATCCAGTCTCATTCCAGGTTTTGCAAAAGGAGGAACCTCTGCTGTTACCATAACAGCTGCAACATTCCTGATCCTTATGCTCTTTGGATCTACATTTATGCCATATCTCTGGAGCATGTTAGTAAGAGATTGAATACTGAATACTGTCTGTTCCTTATCCCCTGTTCCTGGAAGTCCAACTACAAGTCCATATCCTATAAGTCTATAACTTCTTACACCATATATCTGGGATATATCCTTTATCCTCATTGCATATAGAGGAGAGGAAAGGATCAGGACAAGAAATATAAGAAATATCCTCCTCATAGAAATCCTCCTTTAAAATGGAAGCAGAAGATCAAGTAGCCACATCCCCCATCCAGGACCCTGTTTTCTCGCAATTACTCCCTTTCCCTTATATATCACCTCCGCATCAGCAACCTGCGTAGAAAGGACTTCATTGTTATATGAAATATCTTCTGGCCTTACTATTCCCTTGAGTATGATATATCTATGCTCATTGTTTATCACAAGTTCCCTTCTTCCCTGAATCACAAGGTTTCCATTTGGGAGGACATCCACAACCTTTACTGTTATGGTTGTCATAAGTTTATCACTTCTATTTGTCTTTCCCTTTCCTTCAAAGGATATTTCATCCTTTCCTGAAAGCTCATTATGTCCATGTAGATTTAAGCCAAAGAATTTACTCAGTATCCCACTAAATGAATTCTTCCTGGATGTAGATGTATTGGCTTCTCCCGATGCTGTTGCACTTTCTAATATCCTCACAGTAAGTATATCTCCTTTTTGCATGGCCCTATGGTCTGAAAATAGACTCTTTCTGGAGCAAGGATCTAAGAGCAAGGAATAGTCAGTATATTCTGGTTTATGGCTTATCTCTTCCTTTGTAATCTGGGAAGGCACATAAACTGCCTCTTTTTTTGTAGGCTGTGATGCACAACCTAAGATTAATAGTAAACTTACAAGAATAAGCCTCTTCATAGCAC
>JALVZP010000084.1:0-338 GCA_027037575.1 Desulfobacterales bacterium
CTTCTTGATAATATCATCCTTAATCTTGAATCATCTGATGATGCTGAGCTTGTAAGATGGGCATATACTTTAAAAAGATGGTATGATTCAATACTTAATTACTTTGACAATCATACTACTAATGGCTTTACAGAAGGATGCCATACTAAGATTAAGATGTTAAAGCGTATCTCTTTTGGCTTAAAAAATGTGGAGGTGTATCGTAGAAAGATGATGTTGAGGTTCTTACCACTTGAAAGTTGTTTCCACACACTTTGAAAAAGAGCCGACAAAAGCTTGACTTTTTTGTCATATAAGTTAAATTATTAAAGCAGTAGTTGGGCCCATAGCTCAATTGG
>JALVZP010000084.1:348-3885 GCA_027037575.1 Desulfobacterales bacterium
GCTCATAACCGGTAGGTCCCTGGTTCGATTCCAGGTGGGCCCATTATTTTTATTATGCATTTAAAGGATCTTCTCAAATTGATAGAAGAGATAGCTCCACACCAATTATCTGAACCATGGGATAATTCTGGTTTACAAATAGGATCACATGATAAAAATATAAATGTTATTTACTTTTCCTTAGATCCCACTTTAGATAATGTGAAAAAAGCAGCACTTCAGAAGGCAGATCTTCTTATTACTCATCATCCCTTAATTTTCCGTCCTATTTCCAATATAAAAACAGATGAATATCCAGGAAATGTGATAAAAGAGGCAATAGAACAGGATATAAGCATTGTCTCTATACACACAAATCTGGATTCAGCAATAAATGGAATAAATTATATACTTGCAAATAAACTTTCTCTAATAGAATTGGAGGTATTAAAAGAATCTGAACTATCTAAGGATACAGGTCTTGGGATAATTGGAAATCTTGCTGAACCAGTAATATTAAAGGATTTTATAATTCAAGTAAAAGAAATATTTGGTCTAAGTTATCTAAGACTTGTAAAGTCAGATAATAACTTAGACAAGCTTATAAAAAGGATAGCTGTAGTTGGTGGTTCAGGTGGAAGCCTTATCCAAAATGCCATTCAGAAAGGTGCAGAACTCATGATAACAGGTGATATAGGATACCATGACGCCTTGAAAGCAATCTTTAATGGGCTTATACTAATAGATGTAGGACACTTCCCTTCTGAAAAGGTAGCATTCAATAAATTTGCAGAATATCTTTCCGATAAGATAAAAGAAAGAGGATTTGAGATAGAAGTGTATATCGATAAGGAAGAAAGAAATCCTTTTGAAATAAAATAAAAAAATCACGGAGTATATAAAAAATGCATAAAAAGATAAGGTTGCTTATAGAACTTCAGGAATGTGATTTAAGGATAAATGATGTGGAGCGTGAAAAAAAGGAAATTCCTAAAAAGATAGATCTCCTTTCCAAAAAGATAGAGGAAGCGAAAGAAAGACTAAAAAGCGATATTGCTGAGCTTAATACACTTAAAAAAAAGAGAAGAGAAGTAGAAATAGAGATTGAGGATATAGAGGAAAAGATAAGGAAAAGTAACGAAAAACTGACAAGTATAAAAACAAATAAAGAATACAGGGCAGCACTAAAGGAGATTGATGAATTGGAAGAGCAAAGGAGCCAACTTGAAGATCGCCTGCTTGAGATAATGGAGGCGATAGATATAGCAGAGAAAAGACACAAGGAAATAGAAAAGGATATAGAGAGGGAAGAAAAGGAGATTGAGGAGGAAAAGAAGAAGGTCCTGGCAAAGGAAAAGATCCTTGATTCTGAGATAGAAAAGTTAAAAGAGGAAAGAAAAAAGCTCTGTGAAAAGATAAAGCAGATTGATGGCTCACTTCTTCAGAAATATGATTTTCTGAGGATGAGGAAAGGTGGTATTGCAATAAGTCCTGTTATAAAAGGGGTTTGTCAGACCTGTCACTTAGGAATACCACCACAAAAGTTTAATGAACTGATAAAAGGTGATACTCTAATGACTTGTCCCCATTGTATGCGAATCATTTACTGGGGAGATGACGAAAGATATCAAGATCAAGAAGATATTAAGACAGGAAAGGCATAATTCAGATAGGATATACTGGAGTAGGACAGATGGCCGCTTCTCTGCTCTTTGCAGAGGGGAGGAAAGTCCGGGCTCCACAGGGCAGGGTGCTGGGTAACGCCCAGTCCCCGCGAGGGGAGGAAAGTGCCACAGAAAGCAGACCGCCAGGCATATTGCCTGGTAAGGGTGAAAGGGTGAGGTAAGAGCTCACCAGTCCCGCTGGTGACAGCGGGAGCTAGGCAAACCCCACCCGGAGCAAGACCAAATAGGGGAGCGCCTGAGGGTGGCCCGCCCGAGCTCCCGGGTAGGTCGCTTGAGCCCGATGGTAACATCGGGCCCAGATGAATGGCCATCGCCCCAGGTCTTCTGGGGAACAGAACCCGGCTTATGGACTGCTCCAGTATATCCTATCTGAGTAAAAGGAGAATAGGATGTTTATCTTAGGGAATCTTCTTATAGCAATAGCAAAGGTGCTAAACATAGCACTTTCCATATACATGTGGCTAATCATTATTAGAGCACTTATCTCCTGGGTAAATCCAGATCCATATAATCCAATAGTAAGGTTTCTTGTATCTGCTACAGAGCCTGTTCTTTATCCAATAAGAAAAAGGCTTCCTCTTTTTGGAGGAATAGATTTTTCTCCCTTAGTAGCCATTCTTGCAATCATATTTATCCAGACATTTCTGGTTCAAAGCCTTATGCAATTGGGTATGAGTCTAAGATAGATGGGAACTATTAAAGTAAAAGTAGTCCCTAAGTCATCAAGGAATGCGATATTAAAAGAGAATGATCTCATAAAGATAAAGCTTACATCACCTGCAGAAAAAGGAAAGGCAAATAAGCAGCTTATAGAGCTTCTTTCCAAAAAGCTAAATATTCCCAAAAGCAATATAAAAATTGTCTCTGGAGAACACTCCAGAGACAAAAGCATATCTATTGATGGATTAAGTGAAGATGAGATTTTAAAAAGGCTCTCTTAAAAATTCCAGAAATTATCTATTTCCTCATACTCTATATCCCATCTGCTTTCATGAGGAGGAACCTTTTCTTCCTTCATGAATTCAGGAATTCTGTCATCTGCCTTAGTAAATCCTGCAGCACTATTAAATTCCTTCTCTTTTTTCAGTATCTCCTTTCCTATCCTATTTACGTCCTCACTGCTCCAAGATGTTCCAAGAACTCCACTACATGTCTCTATTACTCCTTCAAATCCTGAGGGAATATCCAGGATAGCAAATGCAATAAAGAGACAATACCCAGTAGAGTCAAGAAATGCAGTAGTAATTTGGAAGTTTCTTGAAAGATCTACCTTTCCTTTCTTATCAAGAGGATCTAATTTTCCTCCAACAGAAAGTATCTCAGGTGCTATAGTATATCCACTTGTGTGATCAGCTCCCATTGTGCTTGTAGCATATGTTACTCCTATTCCTTTTGCTACTCTTGGTTCATATGCAGGCATTGCCTGACCTTTTACAACAGGAACCCTTAATACTCCAAATGCCTTTCCAGCAAATTCTGCTCCTTGACCAATTATTCTTCCAATTGGAGATCCTTTCCCTATTTCTTTTAGTAGCTCTATTGCCCTTTTTCCATCACCAAATTCTAATACCTTTGCCTCCATTAAGACACCAATTGTTACACCTGCCTCTATTGTATCAATACCAAGATCATTGCATATCCTAATAAGCTCACCAATTGTATCTAAGTCATCTATTCCACAATTTATTCCAAGTGCCCAGATAGATTCATATTCTTGGCAAGATACCATCTCTTTCCCATCCTTTGAATACCAGCTGTTAGAACACTGAATTATACAGCCAGGACTACATGCATGATTATATATCTCTTTCCCTGTCCTCTTCTTATTCTCTTCAAATATCCTTTCTCCTGAAACATTTTCAGCATTTTCAAA
>JALVZP010000085.1:0-2690 GCA_027037575.1 Desulfobacterales bacterium
GGGTATAATAACAGTATCGCGGGGATCATTCAGTTATGGAAAAGAGGTGGCAGAAAAGGTGGCAGAAAGGCTTGGATATGAAATTATCTCCCGTGAAAGGCTCATTGAGACATCTGCAAAGGAGTTTGATGTCCCAGAAGTAAAGCTAATTAAGGCAATTGAAGATGCTCCTACCTTTTTGGATCGCTTCACAAAGGGAAAAGAAAAATATGTAGCATATATACAATCAGCCTTATTAAAGTTGCTGGCAAAGGATAATGTGGTCTATCATGGATTTGCAGGCCATTACTTTGTAAAAGATATTCCTCGTATTCTAAAGGTAAGAATTAATGCAGCTATGGATAAGCGTGCTGAATTCGTTATGAAGAGGGATGGAGTATCTAAGGAAGAGGCAATAAAGATAATAAAGAAACTGGATGAGATAAGGAGAAGGTGGAGCAAACACCTCTACGGGATAGATACATTTACAGCAGATCTATATGACTTGGTATTTCAGATAGATACAGCAACAGTAGATGATGTTGTAGATGTAATATGTAAGACACTTTCCTTTGAGACATTTAGGATAACACCAGAAGTAATAGAAATGCTAAAAGAGCGTGCAGAGGCCGTAAAGAAAAAGGCCTTATCATTATAGGAGGAGGGATAAATGGGTATAATAACAGTATCACGGGGATCATATAGCTATGGAAAAGAGGTAGCAGAAAAGGTAGCAGAAAGGCTTGGATATGAAATTATCTCCCGTGAACAGCTTATTGAGGCGTCTTCAAAGGAGTTCAATGTTCCAGAGGTAAAGCTTCTTCAGGCCATTAAGGATGCACCTTCCTTCTTGGATAAGCTCACATATGGGAAAGAAAGATATATTGCATATATAGAGTCTGCCCTCCTTAGCATGTTAAAAAAGGGCAATGTGGTATATCACGGATTTGCAGGACACTTCTTTGTAAGGGATATCCCTCATATCCTAAAGATTAGGGTTATTGCTGATATGGAAAAGCGTATTGAGTTTGTAATGAGAAGAGATAAGGTATCAAGGGAGAAGGCAATAGAGATAATCAAGACACTGGATGAGATAAGGAGTAAGTGGAGTAGACATCTCTATGGAATAGATTCTCGTGATATGTCCCTGTATGACCTTATGCTAAATATAAAGCAGCTTACTGTTGAAGATTCAGTAGAGATTGTGTGTCAATACATGAGCTTTGATTCCTTCAAGACGACCCCTGAGGTTTTAAAGATACTTGAAGAGCGTGCAATTGCTGCAAAGATAAAAGGGATAATTATGGATATAAAACCTGATGTAGAGGTGAAGTTTAAGGATGGAGTTGCTCGTATAAAGACAACTATTCCTCTTGAGATGGAAGATCGTTTTATTATGGAGGCAAGAGAGGCCTGTAAGAAAATACCAGAGGTAAAAAGAGTCGAGTTTGATATCTATCCATTAGTTTATGAATAATTAATGTCCACCTATATTTGGCATAATAATTGGTTTTAGGATGGCGAATGCAAATTCTAAGATAAGTATTATAAAAAACAAAGTAAACAACTTATCTCCTTTAGAACGAATCAGAGAAGCTATAAGTCCAGCAAAAGGTGCTAATGCCATTATGCACATGCCAGTTACAGCAATACAGTCCATTTTGGTAATATGAGATAAAAACCATGCATATCCTTGTATTTGTGTTCCTTTAACAGTTTTCCAAAAATCATGTGCAGAGAGATGCCAATGGGAAATAGCAACTTTCATATTTACCAAGCCTGGAAGGCCAAACACATAAAGAAGTCCAAAAATGATCATTATTCCCAATCCTGCATAAGTTGTTATTTCCATAGCTTTTGCAAATGATGTATTGATAGGATCAACATATACTTTTTTTTCTTCCATTTTCTTTTCCCCTATATTACTTTCAGCCCCTTTAATCCTTTTATGATATTTAAAACTGCTGCAAGAAGCATTATGCCCATTACTAAATATTTCACAAATGTTGGTTTTGCTTTTATTGCAATTCTCGCCCCAATCTTTGCTCCTATTGATATTCCAAGTACAGACGGAATAACTATTACAGGAAGAACAGCACCTTTTGATATATAAATCCATGCTGCTGCTGCATCATTTACAGAGATAATTGCCATACTTGTAGAGGTAGCTACTTTTATTGGAGCTCCCATAATCAGATTAAGCACAGGGACATTTGCCCAACCTGCTCCAAGACCAAACATGCCAGCAATAAAACCAACAATTGCAAAGAAAAACATACCTATTAAAAGGCCTGTTACTTTATATTCTTTTACTTCTCCTGAAGAAGGTTCAAACCAACTTCCACTGAGAGAGAGTTTTTTTGATATACTATCCTGTTCCTTAACTTCTGGAAATTCCACCCTCTTTGAAGTAAGCATTACAACAAAAATGACTAATAGGACCAGCCCTAAAGCAACAGTAATATAGTATTTCCCTGAAGGAAAAGTATTAGTGATCCAGAGTCCAACGATTCCTCCAAGTATAGAAGTAACCATAGAAATGCAAACTACAGGTGCCATAATTCTAATGTTTGCAAGACCTCTACGAATAAGATCAGGGGCAGATGAAAGGGCACTTGTTAGTGCCATAATAAGACCAGCACCACGGATAAAATCTATACTAAAGGGAAAAAAAGCGGTAGAAAGAGGAACAAATAAAACTCCTCCTCCAA
>JALVZP010000085.1:2700-3863 GCA_027037575.1 Desulfobacterales bacterium
ACATTGGAGCAATTAGGCCAATAATAAATGCAAAGGAAAAAAGGATAATTGGCCACATCCACCAGCTAATTATGCCTTTTTTAGGAACAATGTTTTCTATTTCCTTAGGAAATCCCTTAGATGAAATGATCAATAAGCCACTTAATAAGGCTAAAATGCAAAGACTTACCACTATCTTCCTTTTCATATAACAGTCCTTTTCTCAGAACAGATATCTACTCTATAGATGATTGCAATATATATTCCAAATCGAGGTGTCTTAGTTTTTAAGAGGTTATGAGAAAATTTTTAGGGCATTTTTGTCTTAAAAAACTTTTTCTACCTTATGTAAGCTTATATAATAAAGACAATTTTCCAGATGAATATTTTGCCCTAATTTAAGGCAAAAATGCGAATTACATTACTTCCTTTCTAACAATGGTCTGATCCCTTGATGGGCCAACAGAGATGATTGAGACAGGAATACTCAGGACATCTTCTATAAAATTTATGTAATCCCTTGTTTCCTTTGGAAGTTCTTCAAATCTCCTAATATTACTTATATCCTCATCCCATCCAGGAAGCTCTTCATATATGGGCTTACATTCCAGAATCTCTTTAAAGCTGGAAGGTCTTGTATTTATTATCTTTCCATTTAGAGAATAGAATATGCATACCTTTATTCTTTCAAGTCCTGTAAGGACATCCAGCTTTGTTATTGCCAGGCTATCTATTCCATTTATTCTCTTAGAATCATTAACTATCACAAGGTCAAGCCATCCACATCTCCTCCTTCTTCCTGTTGTAGCACCAAATTCCTTTCCCCTACTCTGTATATAATCTCCTACCTCATCCTTTAGTTCAGTTATAAATGGTCCATGCCCGACCCTTGTAGTATATGCCTTTACAACACCGAGTATGTGTCCAAGATACTGAGGGGCAATGCCGGATCCTGCACTTGCATTTGCAGATACAGTATTGGAGGATGTAACAAATGGATATGTCCCATGATCTATATCAAGCTGGGTCCCCTGAGCACCTTCAAACAGGATCTTTTTATTTGAATGAACAGCCTTTTCAAGCTCTATTGATACATCTTTTATGTAAGGAGTAAGGATCTCTGATATCCTCTTATATTCCTCAAATATCTTATTTGAATCTACTGGTTCTGCATTCAAGAAATG
>JALVZP010000086.1 GCA_027037575.1 Desulfobacterales bacterium
GATGTAATTATTGGCGCACAGCCAAAAGAGGTATTAAAGTCTGCATTAGAGAGGCTTCTTAAATGATATCAGATGTAGTTATAATAGGCTCAGGGCCTGCTGGACTTACAGCAGCTATATATGCTGTGAGGGCAGGCCTTAAAGTAAGACTGTTTGAAAAAGGGATTCCAGGTGGCCAGGCTGTAAATACTGATATGGTAGAGAACTATCCTGGCTTTCCTGAGGGGATATCCGGCTTTGAGCTTATGGATAGGATGAAAAGACATGCGGAATCTTTGGGTATTGTGATAGAAAATGAGGAAGTAAAGAAGATAAGGGCATCTGGAGAGATAAAGAAGATAAAAACGGGTAAGGAAGAAATTGAAACAAAATCAATAATAATCTGCTCTGGCTCAAGCCCGAAGAGATTGGGAATAGAAGGTGAGGAAAAATTTATTGGAAAAGGTATTTCCTTTTGTGCAACCTGTGATGCACCATTCTTTAGAGGACAGGAGGTTGCTGTAATAGGTGGTGGAGATTCTGCTGTTCAGGAGGCAATATATCTTTCCAGGTTTGCAAAGAAGGTCCATCTAATACACAGGAGAGATAGGCTTAGGGCAACAAAGGTTCTTCAAGAAAGGGCATTCAAGCAAGATAATATCGACTTTATCTGGAATACTGTTCCTGTCAGGATTGTTGGAAAGGATGCCATAGAGGCATTGGAATTAAAGAATGTAAAGGATGGAACTGTATCATATCTTCCTGTAAGGGGTGTATTTATCTTTATTGGCCTAAGTCCTAATACATCTTTTTTAGATCCAAGCATAAAGACAGATGATGCAGGATTTATAATTACAGATCAGGATATGAGGACCTCTGTTGAAGGTGTGTTTGCAGCAGGTGATGTAAGATCAAAGTCCCTCAGACAGATCTCAACTGCTGTTGGAGATGGAGCGATTGCTGGTTTTTCTGCATCAAGATATCTTGAAGAAAGATGAAACTTCCTTTTAGGCTTATCTTATTTTTTATCCTCCTTATTATCCTCTCTGGATGTGGCCCACCTCCTGAAGCATTAAAGAAAGGTAAAGAAAAGGGGCCAAGGGAACTTATGGAAGAAGGTCTGAGGGATATGAGAGATGGATTTTATGAAGGGGCAATACAGGTATTTCAAGAAATAAAGGATAAATATCCCTATAGTGAATATGCAGTTTTGGCTGAATTAAAGATTGCTGATGCCCTTTATTATAAAGGTAATTATGATGAGGCATATGAAGCATATACTGAATTTGAAAGGCTTCATCCAGTAAATCCAAATATACCATATGTGATTTATCAGAAGGGGATGTGCCATTTTGAAAGGGTATCCACAATAGATAGGGATCAGTATCATACAAGAAAGGCATTAGAGGAGTTTGAAAGGCTTATAAGGAGATTTCCAAACTCAAAATATGCAAGGATAGCAAGGTGGAGGCTTAGGAAGTGCTATTCCAATCTTGCAAGGCATGAGATATATGTTGCAAATTTTTATTATAAGATGAAAAAATATAGAGCAGCACTTGGAAGATACAGATATGCAATAACACACTATCCTGATGTAGGGCAGTATTATGAGGCATTAAGGGGTATAGAGCTATGTGAGAAGAAGCTAAAGAAGAAAAAGGTTCTCATAGCAAAGGAAGAAAAAAAGATAACAAAAAAGATATTGAAATGCATTCCATGTGAAAGGATAAGGATGGGAAGACCAAAAGCACTTGAGGAAGAAATGGAGAAAAATAGGAGGTAGATCATGCCCATCTATGAATTCTATTGCCCTGAATGCCATATGATATTCAATTTCTTTTCAAGGAAGGTAAATACAGACAAGATACCTATATGTCCAAGATGTAAGAAGGTAAAACTTCAGAGAAAGATGTCTATATTTGCAACTTCCAGAAACCTGAACGAAGAGGATGAAGCAGGGCTACCAGACATAGATGAGAGTCAGCTTGAAAAGGCGATGGGGATGCTTGAAAAAGAGGCGAGTAACATAAATGAAGAAGATCCAAAACAGGCAGCAAAGCTTATAAGAAGGCTTACAGATATGATGGGACTTAGGCTTGGGCCTGGTATGGAAGAGGCAATAAGGAGATTGGAGAAGGGAGAGGACCCTGAAAAGATAGAGGAAGAGCTTGGAGATGTCCTTGAAGAAGAAGAGCCTTTTCAGCTTAAGGAAAAGGTAAAAGGGCTATTGAAGTATAGCAGACCACCAGAGGTAGATGAGACATTATATGAGCTCTGATATGTGAACTACCTTTATAGGAAGTCTCTCTCTTTCTATTCCTTCCCTTATCTGGATCATACAGCCAGGACATTCTGTTGCAACGATATTTGCACCCGTATCCTTTATTGCTTCAATCTTTCTTTTCTGTAGCTCCAAGCTGATTTCCCTATGTGTAATTCCAAATGATCCTGCAAGCCCACAGCACATATCAGGATCTCTCATTTCTACAAATCTTATTCCCTTTATTGAGCCAATTAGTTTTCTCGGTTCATCAAATATCCCCTGATGCCATCTTAAATGGCATGGGTCATGATATGTAACAGTTCCCTCTTTTTCGGAATCTATCCTTATATCCTCCTTTACCAGAAATTCTGATATCCCAAATACCTTAGAAGATACATGCCTTGCCTTTTTTTTGTAAGGGTCATCTTCTTCAAAAAGCTCCTTGTATTTCTTTATACCAGAAAGGCAGGTAGCGCATCCTGTAATGATCCTCTCATAATTCAATAGTATATCAATATTTCTTTTTGCTATCTCCTTTGCCGTCTCTATGTCTCCAGAAGAGTATATGGGAAATCCACAGCATCCAATCCCATCTGGATATTCTATATCTAAACCAAGTTTTTCCAGTGAATAAAACATCCTTTCTCCTTCATCAGGAAATATAAACTCAAATGCACATCCAGGAAAAAAGGCGATTTCTCCACCTTTCTTTTTAGATAACCTTTCAAATAAAAAAGGCTTTTTTATCTTTGGGATAGAGATCCTCTTTGAAAGGATAAAAAAGGAATCTGATATATGTCTTAAAGGAGGTGCATCTTTTTTTGAAATTCCTGGGATAAAGGAAATAAGCCTTATAATTGATATCAAGAATGATCTTTTTGCCAATAAAAGCCTATATACAAGCCTTTGAAATAGATCCAGCCCGTTTTCCCTAATAAGACCATTTCTTGCACTTATTGTTATATCTGCATTTTTTATCCCTGCCGGACACACAAAATGGCATCTTCCACAAAGAAGACAAAAATATAGGGTATCCCTGTATGAGATAATAGGTGAAAACCCTTTTTTTTGCTTCATCCTTATCAGCATATTTCTTCCACGCGCAACATGAGATTCCACATGATCTACTAAATAGATGGGACATGAAGACATGCAGAATCCACATTTCATGCACTTTTCTACTTGATTAGTATCTCTCATTTGAGAAGAAGGCAGCCTTTATGAATTCCCTATTTAGGCGGGCAATATTTATTATCTTTATCCCCTTTGGGCATACTGCCTCACATTCCGTATGATTTGTGCAGTTTCCAAATCCAAGCTCATCAATCTTCCTTACCATAGAGATAACCCTTTTTGCTGCCTCTGGTCTTCCCTGAGGAAGGAGTGAAAGATGGGATACCTTTGCTCCAACAAATAGCATGGCAGATGCATTTGGACATGCTGCAACACATGCACCACACCCAATGCAGACTGCTGCATCAAAAGCCTCACTCGCATCTTCTGGTGGAACAGGAATGGAATTCGCCTCAGGTGCCTGCCCAGTATTTACAGATATATAGCCTCCTGCCTTAATAAGCTCATCAAGGGAGCTTCTATCAACTATAAGATCCTTTATCACCCT
>JALVZP010000087.1 GCA_027037575.1 Desulfobacterales bacterium
CTTTATAAACTGCTTCCAGAACTTTCCTGTTCCAAATTCCCTTCTCTTTGGTCTTCTTAGACCTGAATCCTTCATGTATGGATTATATATGTCCAAACAATCTATAAGATGGACTCTATAGCCTGATCTTGCCAGATATGAAGCAAGATAAAGAAGTCCTATTGGCTTTGCCCATAGATCATAAGCAGCAAAATCATACATCCATGGATTTACAAAGACTATGGACCTGGACATAGGTTAATAAAAGAAGGATTTGAGATCGTTTGAAACCAAAAAGATCGCTCTATCATCAGATGTGCTGAGTATATGAAATTGAACCCCTATTTTATGCAGATAACCTTTTATATTATTTATCTTCCCAATTACAAATACCAATCCTTTCTTCTCTATAATATTCAAAAACTTCTCCTTATCCACATACATCTTCCTTCTTTCTTTATATGAAGGAAGCTTATCACCTGGCATCTTTAATACATACGCAGGTCTTTTTGTATAAAAATTTATTGTTCCTATATGGGAAAATTCTGGAAGATTAGCACAAAAGATTGGAGCATTTATAGACATCTTTTGATATACATCAGCCGCAAATTTCATGGAATCTTTATAAAAATCAGCCAGATACATCTTTAATGTGCATAAAAAGAAAAAGCAGATATAAAGTGAGAAAGCCAGAATGGAAGAGATGATCTTCTTCCTTGAGATAAAAAACCATATTATCAGGCCAGATATAAAAGATACAAAAAGAAACATCTTTGCCCAAGGCATTGATGGAATGTCTAAGGATCTTATAAGAGCAGAATTCCCCTTTATGCTTAAGAAAAGAAAGGAAAAAATGGCTATGATGGATAAAAAGAGCCAGGGATATGACCAGAGTTTTAATAGCCCATTCTTTTTTAGGATAAAATTCCTGATATTTGGTGAAAGCAAGATGATTAGGGGAGGATATATATGCATTCCATAGAAGTCCACCTTGTTTTTGGAAAGGCTAAAGAGAGAAAGTGGGACAATGATCCATAAAAGGAGATATATAGTGCTCTTTTCTGAATGCCTCCTATATATTCCAATAAGAAGGATTGGAAGATACATTATCCAGGGGAAGAATTCTCCTATAACATGCGCTAAAAATAGGCTTGTTGGATATAAGGCCTCAGAGGTATCTCTCTTTCCAATAAGTCTCCCTATATGCTCATTCAGGATATAATATTTAAAAAAATCAGGATGTTTTATACTCATTATAATAGTCCATGGAAGGACAAGTATTAGCAAGATAGATATACCTACAGGATCTCCCAGCTTTTTTATTTCTAAAAATCTTTTTGTGAATATAAGAAAAAAAATAACAACAGCTAATGGAATAAATATTCCCAAAAGTCCTTTTATCAGATACCCGACTCCCATGCAGAAATAGAAATATCTCATATACCTCTTTTGCCCTTTTTCTAAAAAGATCCAGAAAAATAAGAGAGAGAGAGTTATACAGGAAATCAAAGCAAATTCTATACCTGCATCAAGACTATAGGCAAATACCTCTGATGTAAGAAGAAAGCATGCGGATGCTATTGGTCCGACACCTTTTCCGTATATATGGGATGCAAAAATACCTATAAGGAATGAAAGGAAAAATGCCCAGGCTATATTTACTGATCTTGCAACCCATGGATGAACACCAAATATTTTATATCCTATAGCAGTTATCCAGAAACTCAAAGGAGGCTTTGTATAATATGGAACAAAGTCAAGCTGTGGAGTGATCCAGTCTCCTGTGACAAGCATTTCTCTTGGTATTTCCACATACTTGGATTCGGCATCCCTTATAGGTCTGTTTGTAGTGGGGAAGTAGATAAAAAAGGCTATAAAAAATATAAATAACCATATCCACTTCTCATTTCTGATAAGAAAAGCCTCCTTCATGGTAGCCTGTTCTCTACAAAATTTATCCTTGTTTGTCTACACAATTGACCATTTCTATTATTTATGACATAAAGAAACCAAAAGGAAAGATGAAAAAGAAAGTATATTATTACATAAATAAAACATTGATAGAAAAGGAAGAGGAGATAATTGAAGAGGCCCCTCTCAGGTTAAGGATAAATAATGAAATAAGATATATGCTAAGAACACCTATTTCCCTGGAAGAGGATAAGGCACTGATTATAGGATCCTGTTTCACAGAAGGACTGATTAGAAATAAAAACGATATTCTGGCACTTAACGTGGAAGAGGGGTTTGCAGAGATAAGGATAAGACAAAGGAAAGAAAATAAGATAAAAGAAGATGTAATTGATCAAATTTTAGGGCTTTCTCCAACAAAAAAAAAGAAAGATAAAAAAATATCTGTTAATGAATTGTTAAGCTGTATTGATATTATGGAATCAAGACAAAGGCTTAGAAAAAAGACAAAGGCAAGTCATGCAGCAATGCTATTTTCTTATAAACTGGAATCCCTTTACATCTCAGAGGATATAGGAAGGCATAATGCATTGGACAAAATAATAGGAAAGGCTATACTGGAAGATAAACTTGATCAGGCATTTTTGGTTACCCTTTCTTCAAGAGTTAGCTTTGAAATGGCTAAAAAGGCAGCACTTGCAGGAGTAAAAATAATAATGGCTATTTCAAGACCAACATCTATGGCAATATCTTTGGCAGAAAATGCAGGAATTTCTATAGTAAGTCTTGCAAAGGAAGGAGGAGTGATAATTTTTACATGTAGGGAAAGGATTAAGATATGTCAAAAAGAGATCTTTTTAGATTAGAGTCATTAAAAAAACTAATACTTTATATCCTTAGTAGAAAGCCAGATGAATTTGGACTTCTTCCTGACAAGGATGGATTTATAAAGAAGAAGGAGCTTATTCAGGTCCTCCATGAAGAAGGTTTTGGATTTGCAAGGGAAAGCCATATAAATGAGATAATGATGAATGATGGAAGAGATCTCTTTGAGCTAACTGAAGATAATAAAAAGATAAGGGCAAAAGAGATAGAATGGGATGTAGAACTACAAAGTCCTATAATGAATGTTCCAAAGCTCCTCTACACATGTATAAGAAGAAGGGCATATCCTCTTGTTTTAGAAAAAGGTCTATTCTCGTCTGATGAATCCTACATCATCCTTTCTGAATCAGAAAATATGGCAATAAGGATTGGAAGCAGGAAGGATCAAAAACCTATTCTACTTGAGATAAGGGCACAAGAAGCAATTGATCATGGATCAATATTTTTTAAATTTGGAATCCTCTATTTAAGCAAATGGATACCAAACCAATTTATCTCTGGGCCTCCTATAGAGGAGGAGTATAAGGACAGAAGGAAGGAAAAGGATAGAGAGAAAAAGGATAAGATAAAGGAATCATTTGGAGCTGGCACATTCTATTTAAAACCAGAGAAAAAAGAAAAAGAGAAAAAGGGAAAAAAGAAGAAAGGATGGAAAGAGGAGGTTAGAAAGGCAAGAAAAAAGAAGTATCTGGACTTCTTTTAATGAAGAAAAAAATCCTCTTCAGATATATCTTTTCAGAAATATATCCCTTATTTTTAACAAGCCTCTTTATAGCAGTCTTCATTGTCATATCAACCAAGATGTTTTCTCTTATAGAGATGGTTGTATCTCATGGTGCAAAGGCATCTCATATTATAAAGATATTCTTTTATCTTGTTCCTGAAGTTTTACTCTTTTCCCTTCCAGCAGCCACTTTAATCTCTGTGCTTATAGCATTTTTAAGATTCTCATCGGACAATGAAATAATAGCATTAAAGGCTTCTGGTATAAGCCTATACTATGTATTACCACCTGTAATTGCTTTATCTTTTATTGCCTTTCTGCTTTCCCTTTTTATATCTCTTTTCCTTG